>JBEGIR010000082.1 GCA_040224245.1 Puniceicoccaceae bacterium
TGGTGGCACCTGTAACGTGAAGTATGCAGTCGTTGCGTATTGTGGTGATGACTCCCTTGATACAGACTACGGCTGGAATGGATCCGTGCAGTTTGCCTTTGTCATTCAATCCGACGTTCCCGACAATGGAGACCAGGGAGCGGAACAGGACGGTGGACAGGATGCCGATGATGATGAACCGTTCGGAATGCCGCAGTTTTACAACGTAACCATGATCGGAGATGGATTCCAATCCGCCGATGGTGGCACCCGCGCAGCAATCTGGCGCGACAATGCAGCCAATGGATACACCAATTCCATTTTTACCGATTTCTCCGGCAGTGCATTTGCGTTTGAGTCCCGCGCAGCTGTAACCAACTCCTATGACCGCCTTCTCGCTGGTGATCTGAAGCTGCGCAACAACATTGTCGGTGTTTTTGGAACCGGAAATACCTGGGAACAGCTTGTGCGCATTGATGATCAGAACGATGGTCACTTGGATCTGAACGCTGCCCTGAACGATGCGCTCGCGATAATTGCTGACGGTGGCAACGTTCTGGCAAACCCACGCATTGCCTTCATCAGCCGTGACCGCGCTCAGGCCCTCAACCCACGTGCATCCAATCCAGCCGTCACGAGTGATCTTTTCCCTGTCGACGTGCGTGATCCATTCCTCAAACAAACATCGTACAAGGGTGCATTTGATCCCTCTGCAGATGTTCCACTCTGGACCGACGGATGGAGCGCGCTCTATCGTCTCGGATACACAGCTCGCTGATTTCCTGCCTTCTTCAACCTTAATAAAAGAGACTGCTCACAAGGCAGTCTCTTTTTCATTTTTCCAGAAATCTTCCTTTTTGCTTCAGCATGGGAGATGCTCATACACCGCAACACATCGAGCGACACCCCAAGCTTCAATCCTGCTTCAAGCTACACCGACGAGGAATCGAAATCCCATTTCAGATCTCATCGAGCATTGTGAAACTCCACATTCTGCTTTCCCCTTTGCTGGCACCCTGCTAGTGTCTCCCCATGCCAGAACGCATTGTTTACGCTGAACATGGGAAACCCTCAGAGGTTTTAAAACACGAATCGTTTGACCTGCCCGAACTGCGCGAGGGTGAAGTAATGATCGAACTCTGCTTCGCCAACATCAATCCTTCGGATATGGGCATGATCGGCGGGAGCTACGGCACCCTGCCTGAGTTGCCGGCCATTCCCGGGCGCGAGGGCGTCGGTCGCATCAGCAGCGTTCACGCTTCCGTAAAACACGTCAAACCCGGTGATTTGGTGCGCATTCCTGCTGCAAGCGGTGCCTGGCAGTCTCACATCGTGGCCGACGCGTCCGAACTTTGGGTTCTTCCGGAGGGCATCGATGCCCAGCAGGCGGCCATGCTGTTCGTCAATCCCCCGACCGCCCTCATGCTGCTCGAGCAATTTGTGGATTTGCAGCCAGGTGACTGGATTATTCAAAATGCTGCAAACTCCCAGGTCGGACTCTGGGTGATCCAACTCGCGAAAGCAAGGGGGCTGCACACGCTCAATGTCGTACGCCGGGAGGGCCTTGAAGAGGAACTCAAGAATCTCGGTGCCGACCACGTCATCGTCGACGGCCCTGACTACCCCAAGTCCATTCGGGCACTCACCGGTGGTGCAAAACCGCGACTGGCCCTGAACTCCGTAGGCGGTGAGAGCGTCATCCAGATGATCAAGACGCTTGCTGATGGCGGTGTTTGTGTGACCTTTGGAGGCATGGTGGGTGATCCCGTTCGCTTCCCCACCCGCTTCCTGATCTTCAATGACATCCAGCTGCGCGGCTTCTGGATGGACAAATGGATGCGCACCCATCAGGAGCAGGAAATTCGCGCACTCTATGAACGCGTCTTTGACGCTGTCCTGCACTCAGGAATCACCACTCCAGTCGAAGCAGTGTACTCCCTGTGCGATGTTCAATCCGCACTGCTTGCCTTTCAAAAACCACGCTTGGGCAAAATTCTGCTCCAGCCCTGAAAGAAGCGAATCAAAGTACCCCCAACTCATAACACGGGTTCCTGGAACTCTTGCATTCAAGAGTTCCATTGACGCCAGGGTACGAACTCCCTAAGTAACTTGAGCTTGTCCGGCAAACAAGGCTCGCAATGCACTTGACTCCGGACTGTTCCATTTTTTGAACCCTTTCCCATAAAGATGTTCTAACATCAGAGTTCGCACTCCGCGACACACAGACACCGAACTATGGAAACCGCAAGCAAGAGCATTCAGGAAATCAACGAACTCGTGCAGAAGTCATCGCTTTGGGTGACCCCGCTCAAAAACGAAATGAAACGGGTCATTGTCGGCCAGGATCGCCTCGTCGAACGCCTGATCATCGGTCTGCTGGCAAACGGCCACATTCTGCTCGAAGGAGTTCCGGGACTGGCAAAAACCCTGGCCCTTAAAACCTTGGCCACCGCCATACGCACGGATTTCAAGCGCATCCAGTTCACCCCGGACATGCTGCCCGCCGACATCATCGGAACTGAAATCTATAACCCGAAGGATGTGCAGTTCATCATCAAGCACGGACCCGTCTTTACCAATTTTGTGCTCGCTGACGAGATCAATCGCGCCCCCGCAAAGGTGCAGAGTGCGCTGCTCGAAGCCATGCAGGAACGCCAGGTCACCATCGGGGAAAACTCATTCAAACTGCCCGATCCCTTTCTGGTGATGGCGACCCAAAACCCCATCGAACAGGAAGGCACTTATCCTCTCCCCGAAGCACAGGTCGACCGCTTCATGCTCAAGGTCACGGTTTCTCACCCTTCTCCCTCCGAAGAACGGCTGATTCTCGACCGCATGGGCACATCAGATGCCAAAACCGATGTCAATGTGGTCATGTCGGGCGATGATATCGTTGCCTCGCGCAAGGTCGTGAACGAAATCTTCATGGATGACAAGGTTAAGGATTACATTGTCGCCATCATTCATGCCACCCGGGATCCCGCCCACTACGGTCTGAAGATCAAGGACCTCATCCTCAATGGAGCTTCCCCACGCGGTACCATCAGTATGACGCTTGCCAGTCGCGCTGCAGCTTTTCTCAATGGCCGTGGATTTGTCACTCCCGAAGATGTCAAAACCGTCGCAATGGATGTGCTTCGGCATCGTATTTCCATCTCCTATGAAGCCGAAGCAGAGGGTATCAGCTCGGAAAATCTGGTCACTCAGATTCTCGACACCATTCCGGTTCCCTGATCCAGGCGAAAACGTCTGTTTTTCCTGATCGAGACCAAATTTCATGGGTAGCGAAACCATCAACTCTGCCGAAAAAACACGAGAAATCCTTCAGCGCGTTCATCAGATCGAGCTGAAGACCAATCGCCTCGTGAACGACACTCTGGCGGGTCAGTATCACTCCGCATTCAAGGGTCAGGGCATGAATTTTGATGAGGTGCGCGAGTATCAGGCAGGGGATGAAGTCAAAAACATCGACTGGAATGTGACCGCGCGCACCGGGCGGCCCTTCGTCAAACAGTTTGTCGAGGAGCGTGAACTCACGATCATGCTCATGATTGATGTCAGCGCATCCGGCACCTTCGGTTCATCAGAACAGAGCAAGCGCGATCTCGCGGCTGAGCTGGGGTCCATGTTTGCATTTTCCGCCATTCGCAACCGGGACAAGGTAGGCCTCATCCTGTTCTCCGATCACATCGAGCACTATCTTCCGCCCCGCAAGGGAAACAACCATGTATTGCGGGTCATTCGTGATATTCTGTTCTTCCAACCCAAGGGTCGCGGTACGGACATTGGTGCTGCGCTCGACCACGCCAATCGCATGCTTCACCGCAATGCCGTCATGGTCTTGATCTCGGATTTCATGGTGAACCCACCCTATCGCGAGAAACTTGACCGACTCATGCGAAAAATGGACATCACCAACCGCAAGCATGATCTCATTGCGATTGCCATTTCCGATCCGGTAGAGCGGGAGATTCCGCCCTGCGGCTATCTGGCCCTTCAGGATATCGAGACTGGAGAACAGGTTTTTCTCAATACAAGGGATCGCAAAGTCCTTGATCACTATGCGCGACTGAACCGCGAACGCTTTGAACATCTCGATACTCAGTTGAAGAAAAAACGAATTGACCGTCTGCACATCACCACAGGCCAACCTTACCTGAAGGAAATCTATAAGTTCTTCAAAATTCGCACACAGCGCCGTTCGTGAACGATTGAGGATCCACGATATGTTACGACACCACATCAACACCAGTCAACCGCGCCCATCTTTGCGCCTTCTGCTCTTGCTGTGTGCATGGTCCTTGCTCTCCACTGTTGCCCAGGCCCAGGTTATCCTGCCACCCGATCCCGACGCTCATCAAGTTCCAGCCACTCCGGTGAATCCAGGTTCTCGCCCAACGCTCCCGGCAATGAGCCAGCCCTGGAACCCGGGAACGTTGGGCAATCCCACATCGGCCCCGCTCAGCGATCTGCTGGGAGAAGCCACTCTCGTTCCTCCCAAAGAAATTCTGCGCCTTCCCCCACTCTGGCCCTACTACCTCGGCGTGTCGCTTGTCGGACTATTCCTGCTTGCGGCATTGGTGTTCTGGTTGATCCGGCGCAATCGACGCCCACGCCCCATACCCGTCATTCCATCTGACGTTCGCGCCCTGAACGCACTAGAGTCCCTTCGCGAACTCATTCGTGAATCACGCGCCCGAGAGTTTTCCTATCAGGCTTCTGAGATTATCCGAGGTTACATCGAAGATCGCTTTGACCTGAGCGCACGTAACCGCACGACTCGCGAATTTTTGAGTCAGGGACTCAATGAGGCGCGCGGCATTTCTCAACAACATCACGAGTCCCTGCAACAATTTCTCCAATACTGTGACCTCGCCAAATTTGCCAGACAGCTCCTGACACCCGAACAAATGGAAGCCATGTTTCAGAGCGCCGCTGGATTCATTCGCGACACACGCCCGTCCATCATGGCTGCGCCCGATGCAACCCCATCTTCTGAGCGCCGAAAGGAGGTGCATGCATCATCATGATACGCCTGCTACATCCCGAATGGCTCTGGTTGTTGGCCTTGCTTCCGCTGCTTGCCTTTTTTGTGGGGCGTCAAGCGTCGACTTCTGCGCTGCTGTTTCCCAGCACTGATATTGCTGCAGCAGTTGGCAGGCGCAGTCACCACAATCCTTTTCGCTGGCTGACCCGCCTCCGCTTCCTTGCGCTCGCACTGCTGGTCATCGCGCTGGCACGCCCCCAATTGGGACGCACCCAGTCGGAGATCAGTGCATCCGGTGTTGACATCGTTCTCGCACTCGATCTTTCGACCTCCATGAATGCACTCGATTTTCGTCTCAAGGGACGAGAGGTCCGGCGCATCGACGCAGTGAAATCCGCTGTGGAACAGTTTGTCAGGGACCGTACTGATGATCGCCTCGCACTGCTCGCCTTTGCGGCAAAACCCTACCTGCTCAGCCCGCTCACGCTCGATCATGAATTTATCCTCGATCGACTCTACAGTGTCGACACGGGTGTGATTGAAGACGGAACCGCCATTGGAACCGCCCTCGCACGATCTGTTCGCCTGATGGCAGATCGGGATGTGAAGAGTCGCGTTGTCATCCTGCTCACGGATGGAGAAAATAACCGGGGTCGAATCAATCCCCTCCAGGCTGCAGAAATCGCGCAAACCCTCAATACGCGGGTCTACACCATTGGTGCAGGTTCCCGCGGCCTCGCGCGTGTTATGGTCAAGGACTCACTCGGTCGCGATGTCGTGGTCCGCCAGCAGGTTCAAATCGATGAAGATACCCTGAAAAAAATTGCAGACATGACAGGAGGCAGCTATTTCCGGGCAACCGATCTCGATGAACTCCAGTCCGTCTACCAAACCATTGATTCACTCGAGAAAACAACCCGCACACTTCAGGGGTTCAGCGTCGAAAAGGAACTCTTTCCCTACTTTTTGTTTGCCGCATTGTTCCTGATCCTTCTTGAAATCCTGCTGTCCCAAACCCGACTGATCAAACTTCCATGAGTGTGATGAATCTACAGTTTCAACACCCTTGGTGGCTGCTCGCCACGCTGCCTGTGGCGGTGGCAGTTTTTCTGATCTTCCGCTGGGGTAATTTGCGGAGACGGGCAAGCCTCGACATCCTGCTCCATCGAGGTCTGCACCAGCGCTTTACTCAACAGGTTTCTGTGCGCATGCGTCGACTCAAGCAAGGGATTCTACTGATCAGTGTCGTTCTCATCGTGTTTGCTTTGGCGCGCCCGCAGCTTGGTTACAACTGGGAAGAAAGCCCTCTGGAGACCACCGACCTGCTGATTGCATTGGATACCTCGCGCAGCATGCTCGCACCGGACCTCAAGCCCAATCGTCTTGCCCGGGCAAAACTCGAGATCGAAACCTTTGTCAGACAGTTGACTGGTGTACGCATCGGCCTCATCCCTTTTGCAGGGGATGCCTTTCTCTGGTGCCCCCTTACCTATGACACAGAGACCTTTCTCGACACACTTCGCAACGTTGACGTGGGCATCATTCCTACAGGAGGAACTAATTTACTCTCTGCTGTGGATACCGCCGAACGCTCCTTCCTTGGAGAGGCTGGAGGAACGAAGATCATGGTGCTGATCACCGATGGCGAGAATCTCCAGGGACAGATTGATGAGCGATTGCCCGCCTTTTCCCGCAAGAGATGGGTGATTCACACCATCGGAATCGGAACTGAAGAGGGAGAACTGATCCCCATCCAGCGCGAGGATGGCAGCACCTCGTTTGTCACGGATGCAGAGGGAAATGTGGTGAAGAGCAAACTCGATTCCCACACCCTCTCGACGATTGCCCAGCAAACGGGTGGCACCTACCATGCACTCGGTCAGGGTGGACAGGGCCTGTATGACCTGTTCAACAATGTGTTGCGCGAGCAACTCGAAGCGAAGGAAGAATCCCGTCTTCGCAAAATACCAATCGAACGCTACGCCTGGGTCGTTGCCTTGCTGTTGGCCTTGCTGACGACAGAACTGTTGCTCCGTGACCGTCGCAACAAATTTCGACGCCAGTCGAATACAATGCTCTTGCTGTTGTCATTGATGATGCTCACACCCGCTTTCGAACCTCATTCACTTTCTGCCTCCCCCGCGCGGGATGCACAGAAGGCCTACAGTCGTGGTGATTTCGTAACAGCAGAGCAGCTATATCAGGAGGCTGTTCAAAACGATCCTGGTCGCCTCAAGATGCAATACAACCTTGGGGTCAGCGCGCTTCGGAATGAAAATTTCTCAGTTGCCAAACAGGCCTTTGACAACGCCCTCCAGTCGAGCGATCTCGATCTTCAGCAGTCCGCCTACTACAATCGCGCAAATACACTCTACCAGCTCGGTCGTGCCGAGCTCGATACCAAACCTCAACACACTGTCGAGCACTGGGAAAAAGCCGTCCAGGACTACGAGCGCGCGCTTGCTTTGAACTCCGAAGACTTTGATGCTCAAGCCAACAAATCCGAAGTGGAGCGGTTGCTCGAGCAACTCAAGGAATTGCTCAAACAACAAAATCCTCCCCAGGACTCGGATGGCTCGGAAAATTCTGAGAATTCGGACGAAAACCAGAACTCGGAATCGGACTCCTCCGACTCGTCACAGGATCAGCAGTCCGGAGAAAACAGCGGCGAATCATCTCCTAGCGACTCTTCTGATTCGGGCGAGTCATCTGCAAACGAATCATCCGGTGATCAGCAGGATTCCTCCGAATCACAACCCTCCCAGTCCCCTCAAGATCCATCAGAACCCGAAGACAGCGCCAGTCAGTCTGAACCCGATCAGCAGGACTCCGCTGGTCAAGAACCTGATGCCAATACCGGAGAATCCCAGGGAGACACACCGCAGGGTGCCGAATCTGCCCCTTCCGAGTCCGAACCACAACCTTCCCCATCCGCTTCGCAAGCATCTCCATCTGGAGGTGATGAACAGGAGAATCCACGTGAGACCGAAGCCTTGCGCCTCCTGGAATCTCTCAAAAACGAAGATGGAGATGCGCCGCAGTTGCTCTTTCGCATGCAAAACCCCGAGGCGGAAGAAGAAAGCCCTGAAATGGATTGGTAATGATCTCCCGATTGCAATCAGTTTTAAGATACGCTGTGCTGAGACGCATGACTGCTCCCTTACTCGCAGCAGCGTTCACATGCTTGCTGACCACAACACTGATGGCCAATGCAAGTGTGCAGGCAGTGCTTTCCGCCGATACGATTCCGGTGGGAGGTTACACACAGTTGACCCTTCAGGTGAACGGGAGCAATCGCGCGGATGTTGATCTGCCCAATGTGGACGGTATCATTCTCCGAAATTCCGGAACATCCCAGAGTACTTCAATTGTCAATGGCCAGGTGACTCGCTCTGCCACCATTCGCATCACCGTGCTCGGAGAAAGGCAGGGTACCTTCACGATTCCACCCATCCCCGTTACCGTGAATGACGAAGTCATTGAAACCCGCCCTCTGACGCTTCGGGTTGACGACAACCTTGCACAATCAAACCCGAATGCGCGCGCCTCCCAACAGAACCCCTCCGACTCACTGACAGCGGAGGACATTCGCCGCATTGCACGCGTCGAAATCGAAGTGCCCTCCCATACGGTTTACATCGGCCAGAGCGTTCCGCTTCAGGTAGAACTCTGGGTAAACACTGCCCACAGGTTCGATAATCTCGCTGCACCCTCAGTGCGGACCGAAGCCATCCTCATGGAGTCACTCGGGCAAGACTTTCAGCGAACGATTGAATATGAGGGCAACGAGCGGTTTGAGGTCTATCGCTGGTCTTCTGAATTTTCTCCCATCGAACCCGGAAATCTGTCGCTGCAGTTTGCAACCGAGGTATCGCTCCTGGTGCGCGCCCGCCGGGCCACCAGTGCCTTTGACAGCATTTTCGATTCCGATTTTTTCTCTCCGTCCCATCGTCGCATCCCCTTGCTCATCCAATCACAACCGCTCGAAATGGAGGTCAGGAAACTGCCCTCCGGCGCACCCCATTCCTTCACAGGTGCCATCGGAAATTTCACACTGAAAAGCACAGCAAGTCCGCTTGAGGTGGAACAGGGAGACCCAATTACACTCGATATTGTCATCTCGGGAGAAGGAAATTTTGATCGGGTCAATCACTCTGGCCTTCAAAATCCCAAGGGTTTCCGAACCTACCAGCCAGAAGAGCAGTGGGAGCCAGATTCCACAAACCCGCGCAGAGGACGCAAGAACTTCAAGCAAGCCATCATTCCAAGCGATCCTGGCATTACAGAAATTCCCCCAGTGAGCTTCAGTTATTTTAATCCCGAGCGTGCAGAATATGAGACCTTGCAGACCGAACCCATCACGATTTCCGTCAGTGGAACAGCTCAGTCTGCAACCGAATCTCCTCGTGAGCGCCAGCAGGCTGGCAGTGGTCTCATACGCATCGAGTCCGACGGATGGATTCCTCTGCAGCTTGAACTCGATCCTGCCGCAGCATCCCTGCGCCCCATATCCATGAATAAAGCCGTATGGCTGCTCCCCATAGGTGGTCCCGTCGTCCTTCTCGCCTTGTGCTGGGTGCTTCCATTCTGGATTCAAAATCAGCGCCAGAGTCGCGAAAATCGTTTCAACGAACTCAAGCGAACACTGCGTTCCATCGACAAATCGCTCGCAACTGCAAAACAAGACCAGCAAGCAGGTGTCTATGTTCAAGCCGCTACCCGAAAGACGCGACTGATGCTTGGCACACTTTGGCGAATATCCCCGGATTCCATCACCAGTGCTGACGCCAAAGCCAGGCTGGGCGAACAATTTCCGGCAATTCGGAAAATCCTCGAACTCCACAACGCCATGCAGTATGCAGGCGGTGTAGCTCCATCTGTTGACATTGATGACACTGCAGAAGCTTTGGAATCCGAATGGAAACAACTTCTGAATACCCTGGAACAATCATGATGCGCGTGATGAAAGATTTTGCAGAAACATTTGCATGGAAAAGCGCTCTCATTCTAGTGCTCATGGTGCTGGGTTCTCCCCTGCTGCATTCAATTCCAAACCCTGATTTCCCAGCCGATTTCCGCAGTGGAAATCAGGCTCTAGGGGAAGCGTCTGACCCGACTCGAGCCCTTGAGATTTACCTTGAGATCGAAGCCAGCCGCGGCCTTTCCACCAATCTTGCACTCAATATTGCCACCTGCCACTACCGTCTTCAAAACTGGGGACACTGTCGATTGTACCTTGAACGCGCCCTCCTGCTTGAAAATCACCCTGATGCCAAAAACAACCTTAGGGTTCTCTTGAATCGCCTGCAGCTCGACGAACCCACTCCTGGTCCCCTCAATACAATTGCAGCACGCTTATCTCCAGACCTGTGGTTTGGGATAGGAACCACCCTCATCCTGCTTCCTTTCGCAGCATTTCTGCTGGCACGTGTCCTTGTCGCACTGCGCTCTCAAGTGCAGAAGACTCCCAACCCTGCTTTTCTCACCCTTGCATTCCTGATGCTCTCAGGCGGAATCATCTGCCTCCTGTTTGCTGTCAGGTCTGGTAAACTCCTCGACAGCGGTATCGTTGTTGCTGAAGAAGCCTATCTGCGGCAGTCCCCTTTTGAAAAGTCCGAAGCCATTGCAACCGTAAGGGAAGCCAGAAAGCTGCAAATCCTGGACACTCATGAGCATCATTTCCTGACAATCGACCACGGTACTGGAATTCGTGGCTGGATCGCTGCGGAACACTTCACCCCCATCCTTCCCTGAATGATTGCGCTCTACAACTGAGCGATTCCAATTTTCCAGGTTGGTAAACCGCTGTTGATTTTTGAAAATCACCCATTGCAAACACCGCGTCTATGCGTGGATTGTGAACTGCAACTCCTGTTAATTTCTGTTTTTACACTTTCTACATAAATTAAGTGTAAAATTTTAAATTGATCGCAAAAGCTACGTAAATATAACGACAAAGCCTATGCTAAGGGGTTAAGAATCAAGTTTTCTTCCGATTAATCACTTCGGAAACGACAGTTGTTTATAAACAATTGTCAAAAATATTTAACTTGATCTTTTACAAAAAGACTCTCTAATAAGAGGTGCTTTTTCTTTCCTTATGCTTGAGATTCGTGCCACGAAACGGCAACGAGGTTTTACGCTCGTTGAGATGATGGTTGGCCTTACCCTGCTTGGAGTGTTCATGACGGGCATTCTCGGCTCGGTGCGGTTGTCCACGTTGCTTGCCGAATCCACGCTCTACGAAAGTACTTCGATCAATGTAGCCCAGGGCTACCTCGAGCAGATTAAAAGCCTTCCCTATGAAGACCTGCTGCTGGCAGTGCAGGATCCTGCCACCTTCCCTCTCGAGACCATCAGTCCCTCTTACGATACAACACAGCAAGCAACCGTCTTTGATGACCCCATTTCCATCGATCCGACACAACAACCCAACGAGCGAACCGTTGTGATCGATGTTCGCGGAGATGGCAACGGAACCGTTATTGAAATGCCAGTTCGCCTATGGGTTTCGATCGAGGATAAAAACACGGGGAGTGATCCAGTCAACGCGCTTGAGATCAAGATCGAATACTCCTATCAGCTTCCTGCAGTTCTGGGAGGGAACTGGGCGTCTGGGCAGGTACAGGCCATTCGCGCACGCATGTAACTATCATGAGTCGATCTGCACATCAGCATAGGAAAGCAGGATTCACCATCGTCGAAGTCATCTTTGCGATGGCTATCCTTCTGCTTGTCGTTGCCGGAGTTCTTCCCATGTATGTGCAGTCCTCCCGCTCCATCATGACGGCAGATTCGAAGCTGGACGTTAACGGAGATGTGCGCAAGGTGACGGACCAAATGATTGAAAACGCACGACAGGCCGATGCATTTGTGCTCTACGACAATTACAAAGGTGCGTGGATTGATGGCGATTTTGTTGATTTCCGCAGTAGTTCTTATGCTGGAATGGGCCGCTTGCGCGATGGACAAACTGGCCGATTTCTAGTGCTGCTCTTTTACGATGACGACCCCTATCCCAATGACAGCAATCCTCCGCCGCTCAAGCAGATGGTGGGACTTTACCTTGATGCCGACGAATCGGAAACCACCGGTTCGATTCGCACGTTTGTAAAAGAAAGCTTTGATCACAGCAAAACCATGGAAGAAAACATTCCTGCGGCAGCGCTGATGGGCACACACGAAGCCATCATTCCGTCAATGACCGGGTTGATGGGTGGCGATGTGTTCTATAATTTTGGAGGCAAGTCCGTGATGGTGAATGGTAAAATCTCCCATGCAAATGGTGCGATTAAAGAAACCAATACCTACAACTTCACGATCACACCCCGCTGAAAAAAACCCTCTTCCACCAGTGCCATGAATGCGAATCCATCATCCAAATCAGATCGCCAGGTTTCCCGCAAGCAGCAGCGTCAGAAGGGGTCTGCCATTGTCATGGTGATGATCCTCGGGTTTGCCCTGATTCTTATCTTGATTTCCCAACTTGACCGCGGTCTTACCTCCAAACGCCTCAACATTGCCAATACACTGCACCACGAGGCTCGTAACGCAGCCGAATCCTGGGCGGAATATGGCTGTGCCGACATCGTCAATCGTTTCCAGACCAAAACATCCTTCCCCAGCAACGAACTCAAAACCAATCCCATCGTCGTCCCTACCTCTGCAATCGCATTTTACAGCGGCTCAAACCTGGATCTCTCGAAAACCGAGGTCAAGGGGGGGCAAATCGACCCGGGATACTGGGTCTATCTCGACGAAAATGATCCCCGCTGGGAGTTTGATCCACTCAAGGGCAAACGCATCTTTGTTCGCGATGTTGAGATTTATGCCAAAGCCACCACCACGACTCCAAAGCTCAACAACAAGGAGTCAACCGCTTATGTTCGCCAGACCCTTCAGGTAAGGGACAATCCCCTCTTCTCCCACGCCATTTTCTATAACCTCGATCTCGAAATCAATCCAGGTCCCAACATGGACGTCTACGGCGGAGTTCACACCAACCGCGACATGTGGCTGGGCGTCAACGACGGAAGTTACCTGAAATTCCACGAACCGATTTCGGCCACGGGTCGCATTTACCATGGTGACAAGGAATTGGTGCTGACCAATCCCCATCGCAGCGGTCTGCGTGGGCAAGTTTCCATGCTCAACTCCGAGAAAAACTGGAAGCCCATGCGCCTCGGAGGCAATGGTTCCAATGATGCGGACTGGCTCGACTCCAAACATGTCAATTGGCGCACCTTGGCCAGCCAGACATGGGACGGCAATGTGCAGGACCAGTTTCACAATGTTCCCTCCTACAACGCGGCTGGAATCAAGGACCATGTTCCTGATAACCCCAATACCTACGCCAACGAGTTGCAAAACCACGCCTACGCGCTGATCGAACCCCTGCTTCCCAAGGAAACTACCAATACCAAGTCGGATGCCGTGCGCAATCAGAAGATGATGGCTCGGGCAGGCCTGATCTTCAAGGTGGAGTTCGACAATACCACCGAAACCGGAATCCGGGTGCGCGCCTATCGCTGGAAACGGCACAATACAAGCGTTCCCGTGAACCTGCAGGATCCTTTTGATGGCAACCTAGTAACCGATTCCAATGGCAATACGATTCTTGAAGAAATCGAAATTCCCAACCGCCACACTTCCAGCTACCTGAGTTCGGACCTGATCGGTGTCGCTACTGACGATATCAGTGAAGTCGACAATAGCGGGTCCACCTTTAACGATATTCCCCAGATCGAAGCCTACGAGTATTCCTCGGGAAAGGTCAGACGTGGTTTGTACGACCACCGGCAGGACATCCCGATGAGCCTGATCACCCTCGATGTAAGCGTCTTGCGGCAGATCGTGGATGATCATGCCAATCCCTCCTCTGTCAATCTGGGACAGGAGTATTTTTCCGATGCTTCCGGTGACGTGACCTATGTGCCCGAGAACGACTGGAACGGTGTCGTCTACGTGCAATTTCCGCTTGAGGACACCGCACAGCGCAGTGCTGACAAGATCGTGCGAGCGATGCCGAGTGTGACGGTGACAGCAGGATCTCAATACCAGTGGGCCGGGTATTACAACGGGGATTACTACCGAGGCTACAATGGGAATTACTATCACAAGGACGACTACCCCAGTTTTTATGCATCGAACAGGCGCGACTTTGCCTATGATCTCGTGCCCGTCACCGTCACCTACAATCTCGGTCTGCAGCTGATCAACGGCAAGATGATACCCAGTCCATCCTTCGCGGCCAATCCGGGCATGACTCTGGTCACCAATGCCCCTCTCTATGTGGTCGGTCACTACAACGCCGATGGTGTTGAGCACGCTGACGACGCACGAACAATCGAAACCTCTCACTATACCGATTACAATGGCTCACACTACGATGAGCCGCCCGCAGCCCTGATGGCCGATACCATCACGCTGCTCTCAACCAACTGGGCAACCAGGAGCGGCGATCCCTTGCAGGGCAATCGTGCTTTCAGCGCCGAATCGGACAAGTGGAACCGTGTGGTGAACACACCACTCGAGTTTTCCGCTGCTCTGGTCACTGGCATCTCCCCTACGATTCCCAAGGGCACGCTCATGTGGCCCTCCGATGGCGCTGGCAGCGGTGGAGCGATCAATTTACCGCGCTTTCTCGAGCATTGGAATAATCGTCGTGCGACCATTCGATCTTCACTCGTTGCACTCTTCGAAAGTGAGGTGCACACGGAACCCTACCACGATTACTTCAATCATTTCTACACACCTCCTACCCGCGACTGGGGGTTCAACGAAAACTTTGAAAAAGGCATCTATCCTCCTGGCACTCCCAACGTTCGCGCATTCCGCCGTACCCGCTTCGAAGACATCACGGCTGCCCAGTACAGCGCAGGGACCAATTTTTGATTCCACTTCAGTCCCTGCCGGCCATTGCCCATCAAACTCCGCCTGGAATCAACAATGCTTTCTCCCCCCCTGCGGATCAGTCCCTCAAGTCCGGCCTTGCATGGGGGTTATGCTGCCCGCTAACGTTTTAACCCGACCCGGCATGACGGGGATGGCATGGCCTATATCCACTTCTTGCTTCAATTGTTTTCGATTCTCAGTGTTCTCATGAAACTCCCACATACTTCACATTCAACCGTTCGGCGCTCGCCCAACTTGCAATGGATTGCCCTACTACTCATGCCATTTGCCGTGTTACATGGGCAGAACATCTCTGCGCCTGTTTTGATCGAGGAAGGGGAAGAAGAAGCAAATCCGCCCACGCTCGAGCAACAGGTGAACGATTTCAGCGGTAATCCCTTGCTTCGTCCTTCCCGCCATGTCGGCAACTTTGAAAGTCTCATCGTTCAATTCAAGATGGATGGAATCGACGGCCAACACCTGGCATTGCGCGGTCCGGCACTTTCTCTCAAGGGTTCCGTAC
>JBEGIR010000083.1 GCA_040224245.1 Puniceicoccaceae bacterium
ACGGGACGAGGCCCACCGCTTTGCCAATACCTTCAAAGCCGAGCTGCGCAGCAAAAAAATACGGGAATCCGTGCTCGACGAGTTTCCCGGTCTTGGCAGGGTACGCAAACAGGACCTGATGACCCACTTTCGCAGCATCGAACACCTTCGCAAAGCCAGTGTTGATCAAATCTGCGATGTCAAGGGCATCGGCCCTAAAATGGCCGAGCGCCTGCACGCCTTCCTGCACCAGACCCCATCCGTATCCCCGGCAGCGTGCGATTCTTCTTCAGATTCTCCCCCCGATCCGCTTCCGCTACCCCCACGCAAGGGGTGAAGTGGTGGGTTTTGTTGTTTTTGAGTCGATCCTTCGATTTGCAATGACAGGAAGAGAAGGGGCTGTGGTTGGGGCTGAAGGTGTGCCCGATTGGAAATGGGGTGTTTCAGGCTGGAGTTGCGGTTTTGCTGATTTATTACCGTTGGAGAGCAGAAAATAACCGCTTGTCCAAAATGCGTCGGCAATGGGGGGCAGGATGGGGCAGGTTGTGAGCATGCAACACAACATTCAAATCAGATTTCGGATTTCAGAGAGCATGCGTGGGGTTTTTCGACGCAGCATGCAGATGCTGATCGTAGCGATGGCAGGGCTTGTTAGCGGACAGGTGCTGTATGCGGATTATGCATTTGAGGCGCGGGTCGTTGGAGAGGGTCAGGCACTGATTCTGATTCCCGGGCTGGGCTGTTCGGGGGAGGTATGGCAGGAAAGCGTATCGACATTGAGTCAGTCCAGGCAGTGCCACATCCTGACCCTTCCGGGCTTTGCCGGGGTTCCCGCTGTCGCACACGAAGGCAACTATGTCGAATTTATCAAAACTGAACTGAAACGATATCTTGAGCAGGAACCGCTCGAGCGTCCGGTGCTGGTGGGACACAGTCTGGGTGGATTCATCGGATTGCTGCTGGCCTGTGAAGCGGACAGCGGGCTTGCCGGCCTGGTGATCGTGGACTCTCTGCCCTTTCTTCCGGCTGCCATGAATCCTGGCGCGACCGAAGCATCGGCAAAAGGCATGGCTTCGGGAATGGTGCAGCAGGCGCAGTCCATGCAACCCGATCAGCATCGACAGATGTTGTCCACCATGATCACCGACCCTGAACACATTGAAGAAGCGCTGAAATGGTCGAGCGAGAGTGACAGGACAACCGTGTCACAGGCGATGATGGAACTGTACACCACGGATCTTCGCGATGACATCGCCGATATCCGTATCCCCGTGCTCGTCATGGGGTCGTGGGTTGCCTACAAGAATTTTGGTGCCACCCGGGAGTCGACCGAGTCGATTTTCCGAGCGCAGTATGCGGCGCTGCCTCAGGTTGAAATCAAAATGACCGACGTGGGTAAACACTTCATCATGTGGGACGATCCCGAGTTCTTTCTCAACGAAACGGTGGCATTTCTTGAGCGCTGAGTATGTCTCTGACAGCGGCGCAACTTTGAAACGCCAGCCCCTTTCAAAATCGATATGAAAGCCATTTCTCAAAAGAAAATTCTCTTCGGCTGGCTTGTTCTCGCGGTACTCCTGCTGATTGCGATGTCGCTTGGCAAATCAATCTCAGCGTTTGGAACGATTGCGTTAGTGTGGTTGGTGCTGACAATCGTATCCATTTGTCGGCCTGGTAACTGCTGCCGGGCACGGGAGGATTGATAGAGGTCATTGCTTGTGAGAAGTGGCATGATGCCACTTCTCCGGGTAGAACTGGAAAGGAGTGCGGTGAATCTGCCAGATCCCTACCGGGCATGCATCAATCGATGCAAACAGATGCGGATTGGGAAAACGGGTCAGCATGCAAGCGAACCCCGCTGTCAGCAACATCGATCCATCGCACGACATCGTGATAGGTCTGCCCTTTGCTTCCGGCAATTTCAGGAGTGGAACTGGGCTGGCTGAGCAACCAGTCCGCATCGATAGAGTTGCCGGGTTTGCCTGGAAAACAGGCGAGGTAGAGCAACTCATGCTCGACCAAATCGTTGAAAAAGTGGGTGCCTAATGAAATTTCGGGCACCAGCCCTGTATGCATCGCAGCTACCTCACACACGGCCAGTGCACGTGCGATTCGTCCGGCGCGAACCGGAATCCCCAGCGAAGGGCTGCTGGTTCCCCATCGTCCGCATCCCACAAGCAGCAGGTTACGTTTTGAATCATGGCGCTGCACCAACAATTCGATCAGGCGAGCAACACCAATGCGGTCTTGCTCCCTCAGTGCTGCATACCGTTCTGTTGGCACATAAAGAATATCGTGAAGCGGACAGGTGCGCCCCAGTCCAATGACCGCTCCACTGGTTTCAAGGAGGCGTCGCCCGGCGGCCTCATTAGGGTGCTGGGCTTCACCTGCAACGCCTTTTGGCAATTGAAACGTGCGGCACTGAAGCAGATGGATTCGGTAGCTGCCGTCGGGCAGAAAATTGAGTGTAAATTCTATATCGACCGGTTGCCCGTAGGCATGCTCGAGCACTGAAAGCATGCGCCGAAGGTTGGGGATGACATCCGTATCACGAACCAATCCGCGAAAAGCGATCCAGGGTTGGTCTGCATGAGCGTCGTCGAGAAATAATCCAACGGGGAAATCTTTGCAATAGGGAGCCAGTTTCTCGATGGGCATCTCGACCAGGTGCCGGGACTCAAGGTCGAGCAAATCGACCTGACGTTGTGAATGGTCATGTTCCTCATGCACCGAGACCTCGGGGCGGCGCTGGGGCGTATTGAGTGCGATGAGCCGGGTGTAGTCTCCGTCCGCACGATCCACTGCCCGGGTTCCCAAACCAAAGACCAGCCGCACCATGCCTGCGTCAGGATCGATGTCGTGATGCCAGCGATAGGGATTGTAGGAAAGACCGACTCCGGCGGCCTGTGGGAAAAAATAGGGGCCGCGCGTTCCTCCGGAAACACGCATGATCAGCAGTGCCATGCGTTCTTCGCTTTCAAGCAGACCCCGATCACGACGGTAGAGCAAGGTCTCCTCGTCGAAGACACTTGCGTAGACGCGGCGTATGGCATCGAGCAGGGCTTCCAGACGCTCCCCGCGAGACCCCTGATTGGTCAGAAATATGCTCTCATATTTTCCTGAGAATGCATTGCCACGGTCATCTTCGAGGATGGAACTGGAACGTACGATGCAAGGCATCTCACCAAAATAGTCGAGCATGCGGGCCAATTCATCGACAATTTCAGGCTGAAATTCGCCTGCAAGGATTCGTCCACGCCCCTCGGGAAGATCCCTGAGAAATCCATCTTCGTATCGTTGCTGATCACGAATCCACCAAACTCCGTTTCGAACAAGAAAACTGACAAATGCACTGGCTCCCACAAAGAAGGAGTCATGAACCTCGAGTCGTTCTGCAAGGGAAGGATCCTCTGCTCGCAGGATTGCGCGGGCAACCAGCATTCCGAAGGCCTTCCCTCCGATGGAACCCTCGCCGATCTGCCGCTCACGAATTTCAGCAAAATCCTCAAGTGACAAGTAATCGGACACCAGTTCTGAGATACCGGAGCGGTGCACCCGAAATGCCCGCCAGGCTTCGCAGAGCAGTTCGCCCTCCCGGTCGGGATAGTGCTTGCCTCGGCGTTTGGCTGCCAGCAAGCGGTTGATTTCTTCGAACAGGATGTCCACGCGTTCCGGAGGTGGCCCTCCGCGCAGCGAGGGCCACCGGGTACGTGAAAGCAGGGGTGCCAGAATGGTGCTCTCGTCAACGGGAAGTAATTTTTCTCCGTCCTGGACATGCACCGTGTTCATGACCTGGGGAGAACGGTATTGGACCTTCAAGGGTCGGATGTAGAAACGTCCCTCCAGATTGAACAGATCGAGGAAAAACTGGGTGGTGCCCCGGATGGCCTCGGTTGAGGCATTGGAGTGGAAGTCGCGGCGCAGACCAAAGTAGGCAAGTGTTCGCAGATCTCTCAGCCGGGGACAAGTGAGAATAAAGAAGTCTGCCATCGCCTGGTCGGACATCCACGCTTCGGCTAGAAAACTGAGGTTGTCAAACACATAGGCTGCGTTGGGACCTACCTCCTCGATCACAGAATGCACGCTTCGCACAAAGGCCTCAAAGCTTGCAGAAGCTTCCAGTTCGATGATGCGAAGGCCGGGTTCAGGATCGAGCAGGGGTTCGTGGTTTGCAAATCGGAAGTATACCCTGCGGGAGCTTCCATTCCGAGCGGCGTCATCGTATGCCGTAACCAGTCGCTTGTAGTCAGTAAGATCCTCAAACCCCAGCACGACATTGTCGCCGGGTTCCAGCCCGCAGAGCACGGTGTCCAGTCCGGGCCAACCCGTGGATGCGCTGCAGGATTTTTCTTTCATCACTATTGCAAATCTCCTAGATGATGCCCTGATCGAGCATGGCATCCGCCACTTTGAGAAATCCGGCGATGTTGGCCCCCACGACGTAATTTCCCGGCGATCCATACTGCTCTGCGGTGACCCTGCATTGTTCGTGGATCTTCACCATGATCTCATGCAGACGTCGGTCCACCTCTTCGCGTGGCCAGTTCATTCGCATGGCATTCTGACTCATTTCCAGACCAGAAGTTGCGACACCGCCTGCGTTTGCGGCTTTGCTGGGAGCGTAGAAGATGCCAGCCTGCAGGAAGGCCTCAACCGCCTCTGGCGTGGATGGCATGTTTGCACCTTCGGAGATGACATGGCAGCCGTTTTTGAGTAGTTCTTTCGCATCGTCTCCATCCAGTTCGTTCTGTGTTGCGCTGGGGAATGCGACCTCGCAGGGGATGCTCCAAGGCACTTCATTTGCGCGGTATTCCACTCCCTTGAAGGTTTCAGCGTATTCACGGATGCGTCCTCGTTTCACATTTTTGAGGTGCTGAACGTAGGATAGTTTTTCGGCATCGATGCCAGCTGGATCGTAAATGGTGCCATCCGAGTCGGAAAGACTGAGCGGAATCGCCCCAAGATCGAGAAGTTTTTCGACGGTAAATTGGGCAACATTGCCCGATCCGGAAACGACGCATCGCTTTCCTTCGAGAGACTGATTAGCGGTTGCGAGCATCTCTTGCGCAAAATAGACGGCACCATATCCCGTTGCCTCGGGTCGAATAAGAGAGCCTCCCCAGTTGAGTCCCTTTCCGGTGAGAACGCCAGTGAACTGATTTTGCAGGCGTTTGTATTGACCAAACATGTAACCTACTTCCCGCTTCCCCACTCCGATATCTCCGGCCGGAACATCGGTATCTGCTCCGATGTGTCGCGCTAGTTCGGTCATGAAACTTTGACAAAACCGCATCACTTCGGCGTCGGACTTGCCCTTGGGATCAAAATCGGAGCCACCCTTTCCCCCACCCATGGGAAGAGTGGTCAGGGCATTCTTGAATACCTGTTCAAATCCCAGGAACTTCAGAATCCCTACATTCACACTTGGATGAAAGCGCAAACCGCCCTTGTAGGGACCTATCGCACTGTTGAACTGAATGCGAATCCCGCGATTGATGTGAACCCTTCCTTGATCATCCATCCAAGGGACTCGGAAGACAATCTGTCGTTCAGGTTCGACCATGCGTTCGACAATGGCCGCCTCCATGAGTTCAGGCCGCCGTTCCAGCACGACTGGCAACGTTTCAAGGACCTCCTGCACGGCCTGCTGAAATTCGGGTTCGGCTGGGTTGCGACGAGTTACCGTCTCCAGGATTTGTTCAATGTAGTTATTGGGGTTTTTCATGCAAAGGTAATGATTTAATATACCAAGTCAGAATAACGCAGAGCAAAAGATTGTGGTGTTTTCGGAAATGAGGGTCAAAGGAAATGAGGGCATGGAAGGGTGGATTTTTGGAATGCCTGTGCTTTTGAAATGAAGCGATGGCTGGTTCATATGCATGCAAACATTTCTGCTGAGAAGATCTTGCGCACGCGCAAACGTGTGTGAGGCGAGGGATATGATGCGTGTACCCCTTGATTCGCGAATCTTCACCATGTTGCTTTGCATTGTGATGGTGGCTTCGCTCTACGGTCGATCCCCAGCACCGGTGGTGCTGTCCACCGACATTGGCAGTGATATTGACGATACATGGGCACTGGCTCACATCCTGCGCACGGCGCAACTCGATCTCAAGATGGTACTCACCGAAACCGGTGAAGCCACCTACCGGGGCATGGTTGCCGCTAAGCTGCTGGAAATGGCGGAACGCACCGATGTGGAGATTGCACTTGATGGAGCAAACTACCAACAGGTCTGGTGTGCGTCCCAGGATGACCTGCTGAGAGCGGTGATTGAGAATGATTGCATTTGGGCGCCTCGGGTTCCGTGGATGAAATGTGATTTTTTCGCAACTGCCACCTCGACCCTCTTTGACGATGTTGCGATCTACATGGCCTATGATGGTTCCTTGCTGGAGTATGAGACGATCCGCTTCTCGGTTAACGAGGAAGGCTACACCCTTCGGGATCCGGAAGGACCGTCTGAAAGCAGGGTTGCCATTCGCTGGAAGGATCTGCAGGCGTTTGAAGATCATCTCACCCGTCAATGGTTGAGCCACCCCTAGTGCTATCTGGAGTTGCGTTGCTGTAGGGAATCGATTGAATCGGGAGCATGCAGAGCATGACCGGATATGGGCGTGGCGTCGTCCAGTTTGAAACGTTTTCGATTACCGCTGAAGTTGCGGCAGTTAACCGCAAGAACCTTGAGGTCGCATTGTCAGGCCCGAAGGAATGGTTTCAGCTGGAGCGAGTCGCAGCGGAGCTTGCAAAGGCACGGTTTGAACGCGGGCGCCTGCAGCTCATGCTGAAGGTGGAGCGACTGGGAGCTGGAGATCGTGACGCTGCGTGGGATGAGGTCCAGATTCTTGATCGCCTCCAGTCGTTCAGGGGACTTTGTGAACGTGCTGGGATTGCTGGCACAGTGGATGTTGCGGTGTTGGTGGATTTGATGCGGTTGAACGGTTCGGAGAGTCGTGTTCCTGATTGGGAATCCTGCAAGGATGACGTGGCGAGCGCGATCCAGAGTGCATTTGATGAACTCGAGCGCATGCGGCAACACGAAGGTGCGGTACTGCAACAGGATCTCATGACGAGGCTTGGGACATTGCAGCGAATTGCCAGTGAGATTGAGACACGTGCCCCCGAAGTTGCTCCCGCATACCGCAAAGCCCTGCTTGAGCGACTCGAACAGGCAAATCTTGAAATTAGTGCCGAGGATGAACGCGTGCTGAAGGAAATCGCATTGTTTGTGGATCGCTCTGACATCTCTGAAGAAATCACCCGACTAAAGAGTCATTTTGACCAGCTCGCACAGACGTTGGAACAGACTGGAGCGATTGGGCGAAAGATTGATTTCATCCTGCAGGAGGTTTTTCGTGAGTTCAATACGGTTGGGAGCAAGGCAAACCTGATCGACATCAGTCAGCTTGTGATTGAGGGCAAGAACGAACTCGAACGCCTCAGGGAGCAGGCTCAGAACGTGGAGTAGGCTGGCCTAGGTGCAGTTGGTGATCGGTTTGGATCGAATCGAAACTCCGTGCCCGAACTTCCATGAGGTGGAGAACGGTCACTGGCGTTTGGGTTTGCGAAAAACAAACCACTCGAAATGGATGATGGCAGTGCACTTACCGATGTCGTTCATGACGTGTATGGGGAACTCAATCAGCCCACGGTGGTTTTTGAGCATGGCACGGTGAAAACGTTTCCACTCCCGTTCACTGAAACGACCCAGACTGTAGATGCGCTGGTCGGTTTTGGAACGCAATTTCACCCGACAGGAACGCAACTGCGGAATGTAGTCGTCAAACCCAAGTGCGTCCATATTTTGGATCAGGAAAAAATGACTGCTGACTTCGGCCAGTGCAAAAATCGCGGAGGCACTGATCGAACCCAGCGGGTCCAAATGTTCTTCATACGGGGTTAACTCATAAATCCCGTGGGGTGGAGCTTTACAGATTTCGATGGAGAGTTGTTGACTGCTAGAATTGGAGGCATTTTCCATGATTTGCATAGGAAATGGAATCTTGGAACGGCCGGAGGAGAGGCTATTCCCGAATTCAAAGAAAATTGAAAGTGGAGCTCAACGCTTTTCCTTGATAATCGGTCGTTGACAGGGGTTTCTTAAGGGGAGATTCCATGAAAGGCTATGGCGCGACATGAAATGGCATAACCGGACGGAGTTTCTGGTTTTTGCCATGGAAGGGGTATTTGCTGTGTTTGGATACTGCAGCCAAGTATTAACGACTTTGATAGTGGCAACGGGAATTTGACGTTGGATGAGGGCGGATTAGATTGTTGAGGTCTATTTACCGCAAACCTGATAAACGTAAAACACTATGGCATATACATTACCAGAACTTGGATACAGCTACGATGCGCTGGAGCCGCACATTGATGCGCGCACCATGGAAATTCACCACAGCAAGCACCACAACGCCTACATCACCAATTTGAACAATGCGTTGGGTGGTGAATCGGTAAAAACGATTGAAGAACTCATTGGAGACTTGGGTTCCGTGCCGGAGGATAAACGCACAGCCGTGCGCAACAACGGTGGCGGGCATGCCAACCACAGCTTCTTCTGGACGCTGCTCAGTGGCAAAGGCGGCGGAGAGCCAGTTGGGAAGCTGGCTGACGCGATTCGTTCAAGCTTTGGCAGTGTGGATGCCTTCAAGGAGGCCTTTGCCAAGGCAGCAGCGACACGTTTTGGAAGCGGCTGGGCCTGGTTGATCGTGCGCTCGAATGCGAGCCTTGCAGTGGTATCCACCCCCAATCAGGATAGTCCCCTGATGAAGGGCTTTGTCGATACCGTGGGAATTCCGGTGCTCGGACTCGATGTTTGGGAGCATGCCTATTACCTGAACTATCAGAACCGTCGTCCCGATTACATCCAGGCATTTTGGAATGTTGTGGACTGGGAGAAGGCCAATACCTATTACCAGTCGGCACTTGATTCGCTGAAGTAAGGCGATCTGCTCAGTGTGCCGTTGAGGCGGCCATTTTCTCACAGACGCACCTCTGAAAACGGGGTGCGTTTTTTTGTGAGAGATGGGAAGTGAAATGGAAGGGAGAGGGGATGCAAGTTCAGAGCTGAACTCCCATCACTCGGGCTGCCTCCTGCACATCTTTATCTCCGCGACCGCTAAGATTGACACAGAGAATGTGATCCGGGGAAAGCTGTCGGGCACGCTTGATCGCATAGGCAAGGCCGTGCGAAGATTCCAGCGCAGGGATGATGCCCTCGGTTTTTGAAAGTGTGCGAAACGCATCCAGTGCCTGATCATCGGTAGCGTAGGCATAGTTGATGCGACCCAGATTCTGGTAGTAGGCATGTTCGGGGCCGATCGCTGCGTAATCGAGTCCTGCAGAGACGGAGTGGGTCGGTTCAATTTGCCCATGTTCGTCTTGCAAAATAAAGGTTTTGCATCCCTGCAATATTCCGAGACGTCCACCCGAGAATCGGGCAGCGTGTTCCCCGCGTCGTATGCCGCGTCCCCCTGCTTCGACGCCCGTCAGCCGAATGGAAGTTTCTTCGAGAAAATCGTAGAAAAATCCGATGGCATTGCTTCCTCCACCCACACAGGCAATCAACTCATCTGGCAGGCGACCAATCTGTTCACGGCACTGGGCGCGAGTTTCCTCGCCGATGATTTTATGAAAGTCCCTCACCATCATAGGGAAGGGATGACATCCGAGTGCCGAACCGAGAATATAGTGGGTGTCGCGTGAATGAGCCACCCAGTCACGCATGGCTTCGTTGACGGCATCCTTGAGTGTGCGTTGCCCTGAAGTAACGGGGATGACCTCGGCTCCGCACAGACGCATGCGGTAGACGTTCGGTGCCTGACGGCGCATGTCCTCCTCGCCCATGTAGATCACGCAATCGAGACCTACCCTTGCACAAACAGTTGCGGTAGCAACGCCATGTTGTCCGGCACCCGTCTCCGCAATGATGCGGGTTTTTCCAAGCCGCTTGGCGAGGATGGCCTGCCCGAGCACATTGTTGATCTTGTGCGCTCCGGTGTGCAGCAGGTCTTCGCGTTTCAGATAGATTTGTGCTCCACCCAGAAAACGGGTGAGGGATTGGGCATGATAAAGCAGAGTTGGACGCCCGGCATATTCGCGCAACTCTTTGTGGAAGGCGTCGAGAAAATCCGCGTCTTCACGAGCGGAAAGAAAGGCAGCTGTCAATTCATCGAGTGCCCGGACCAGAGTCTCGGGAACAAAGCGGCCTCCAAATTCTCCAAAATACCCGTTTGCGTCGGGAAATGCGGATTTGTCCAACTTCATCATGCAGCATATTACCGCGTCAGCCCCCTAAACGACAAACCATTTGACACAGCGGACGCATCAAATGGTCTGGAAAAGGGATGATGACCTCCTTGGCAGGAGTCTTACTTCTTGTGGCGATTCGCACGAAGACGCTTGCGACGCTTGTGCTGATTCATTTTAAGACGCCTTTTCTTCTTTAAGTTACCCATAGCTGTTTTGCTTCTATTGAAATGAAATTCTTTTTGCGAAAAGGGTTGATGAAAACGCAAACTACTCGATTGGTAAAGTAATATTTTTGATTATCTCTTCGCTTTTGGTGATCAGCTCATCGATCTCCAGGCCGATGCGCCGAAGAGTGCGCTTCCAGTATTTGGGAGGTGGCAGAAAAACAGAGGTTCTATCAAGGCCGAGCGACGGGCAGGCATCGACCCGATGAGCATGCATCCATTCGAACCGATAGGGTTCGGAGGAAAGCATTTCAGGTGGATAGCTTGGATCATAGAGCGGATCGCGCAACATGGGAATACCACTTTCCCTAGCGTGCAATCGCAGCTGATGCAGGCGCGGATAGCGAGTCGAGGCGAGCCAGGCATCAGCGGTGCTCCCTTCTCCCAGTGGCGCGAAATGAGTGCAGGCTTTTTTTCCGAGCTGATGACTGACCTGCATGCGCTGCTGCTTGAAATGGCGCATGAGTGGCAACCGACATTCGAATGATGCTTTTCGCTCGCTCTTGCGTGTGATCAGAATGTGGTGAAACTGAAACTGGAATGACCCATAGGCGTTTCGCCAGTGTTCCGCAGACTCGGGTGTTGTGCTTGCGAGCACTGCACCGCTGGCACCCCTTTCGAGCGGGTTGAAAGTTCGCAATTCGGTGATGCCGTGGTGCTTCAGCTCTGGTTTTCCAGTGGGAATCTGTTCATTGAAGGCGCTCTCCAGATCCACCGAATCGAGAAACCAAGGATCGGATTTGGCAGCGAGCACGGAGGGCTTGTTGAATACGAGCAACCCATCTCCCCAGTGTTCGATGGGGATGCGTTGTCCCTTTTCTCCTCGCATGAGCGTGGGCGGAATGCCGATGCGGTGTGGTTCCATGATGTTTTGTTCAGGAAAACAAAAGTCTCCTACCTCGTTGATCGAAGCAGGAGACTTTTATCGATAGAAAATCTATGCGAGATCCGAATCACACATAGGGTGTGCAATTGATCTTGTGACGGCGTGCGAGATTTGGGTGAACGATCTTGCGCTTGGCTGCCTTGTCCAGGGCTGACACCAGATCACGGGCAGCTTGCTGGGTGACCGCTGCGTCCTCACCTTCACGGGCGTCACGGAACTTTTTGAGCAGGGTCTTGAGTTCGGATTTCACGCGACGGTTGCGCTCGGTGCGGGTCCGGGTCTTCCGAATATCTTTCTTGGATGATTTAATGTTGGCCATGATGGAAAAACCTCAGAAGATGAAGTTGTGCTGAAGGATTGTCAATGGGAAATCCTGAGACAGTCGGACATAATTTGCGCTTCAGGAATCGAGCTTGCTGAGCAGAGATGCGATCACGGTATCAAAAGTGGGAGCAAAGTCGTGGAAGTTGATTTTCTGCCCGTCGGCGTGGTCCGAAACCACCTTGAAACTAGCGACTTTCTGCAGTCCGGGACAATGGCTCTGCTCAAGTTCATGCACCCATGCGTATGCCTCCATGTCGATGAGCAGAATGGGTTCGTTAGGAAGGGGCGCAGGCCAGTCATGACACTCACGGGAAACACTGACCAGCGATGCAAGCGGAAAGAGTGATGCAGGTGCAAACGGATTCCAATTCAGGTAGAGCGGCGGGGGTGCAGGTGCATGTGCGGGATCGCAAAGCAGGGTTTGCACTTGGAAAAGTGAGCCAGTGGGGGTCTGCCTGCAGTTGCATCCGGCAATGCCGATGTTGATCCATTTGCAGGAATCGCAATCCGATGGCAGCAGGGGTTTCAGGCGTTGCGTGGAGTGTCTTACCGCGGCATTGCCAATACCACTGATATAAAGGAAGTAGCGAGAATCTGCGGATTGGTAGCAGCGCGGACCCCCATGTGCTTTGAGGCGCAGCAGACCCAGCTCTCTGATCAGAGGTGTGGCTTCAAAAAGGGTTGCAACCTGAAAAATCGTTCGCATGCATGGGCAAGCATTGGATGAAAGCCGCGTTTTGCACGTGAAAAGTGCCGTTGACCGGGAATCATAAAGCCCCTAGATTGCTTCGATTGTAAAGAACCCGTAAAATTATGTTAATTGACAGCCACTGCCATCTCGAAACTTTTGCCAAACGGGGCGACCTGGAAACGGTGCTCAATGAAGCAAGTCTGGCTGGCGTCAATCGCATGATCACCGTGGGGACCCATCTGGATGACTGGGATCTCTATCATCAGCTTTCCCGCCAATATCCGGGTAAAATTTACCACAGTGTGGGACTGCATCCCTGTCATGTGGACGAGACATGGGCCGATCAGGTGGAGCAGCTACAGGAGCGACTGAGCCGTGGCGACAGTGCTGCGCCGATAGCGATCGGGGAAATCGGGCTTGATTATTTTCACCTTCCCAAGAAGGACGATGCCCGGCGCGAACAGCTGATGGAGCTGCAGCAGCAAGCCTTTGAAGCACAGCTTCAAATTGCCCGTAAGACTCACCTTCCCATTATTATTCACTCGCGCAATTCCTTTGATGCCTGTGTGCGAACCATTGACATGCTGGGGGCGCCGTGGGACCGTATCGTCTTTCACTGTTTCAGTGAAGGACGCGACGAAATCGACCGGATCAATCTTCGCGGAGCGAGAGGATCGTTCACGGGAATTGTCACGTATGACAACAGTTCCGTCAAACGTGTGAGGGAGGCTTTGGTCGAACAGGGGGCAGAACGCCTGATGATTGAGACGGATTGTCCATACCTAACTCCCGAACCTCATCGCGGCAGTGAAAATCGTCCGGCCCTTTTGCGTCACACCTTCCTTGCGGCGGCTTCACTGCTGGAAGTGCCAGTTGACGAGCTGGAGGCCTTGATCGCCCGCAACACCTTGTCGTTTTTTGGGATCGAACCCTAAGAACCTATGAGTTGAAGCTTTGCCTCATTCGGGCATCATTTGGAGGAATTCAAACGCTTCTCCAGACTCAATGCGGTGCAGCTCTCCGTGGATCCGGAGAAAACCGGGCTGATTCGAAAAGGCAGTCCACCGGTATCCGTGCAAGGCAAGCTGGAATCCGCGGTGGGTGGGTCTCAGTTGTTCAATGTGCAGTTGGTGAAACGTCGTTTCGGCATCAAAATGAGACTGCCACCAGATACTTCCATGCTGCATCCATCCAAAGTATTCCATGCGCTTGGTTTCACTCTCTACAATACTGCGCAGCACGGTGACGTCGTGCCAGATTTCGGAGAATTCAAACTGTCGGGTTCCGTCGGGAAGCTCGAGCGCAGTGGCCCCCATCAGATGTCCATTTTGCCAGTAGTAGGAACGCTCGATGCGGAAGCTGCCGATCTCTCTTCCAGTGAGTGTTTCTACCCGGTAGTTTCCTTTCCACTGGCCGACGAAGCGACGTAGTTGTGATGTTTCGCTGTTCCAGGCATGCAGGGGGAACACGAGCACAATGCAAAGGAGGACGCAGGCAATTTTGGGCATGAAAGTGTCACTGTTGGCATGAATACCAATAGAAAAGCACGCAAACAAAAACCCCTGCCTTTTGCAAGGCAGGGGCTACATCATCACAACAGTAGTCAAAAAAATATCGAACAATACCTGATTTTTTTCTAATTCATATTAAAGTCAAGATAAGAATTTCTAATCCAGATGATTTTTTAATCCCTTTCTCAACAGATCATAGGTGGTTAGCCGAGGAAGGAGAGCAGCCAGCGGGCTGAAGTTTGCGGATCGGGACTTGCGAGTTTTTCGGTTAACTCGCGAGACAGTTCACGAGTGCGTTGCAGACAGTCGGGATCCTTGAGTTGCATGATCAATTCGTTGGCCATGGAGTCGGGCCGCATGGCCGCCTGCAGGTATTCCGGGTGAATCGAGCGCTCGAGAATGATGTTTGCAATTCCGATGCGTGGAATCTTCACCAGCCACTTTGCCATGGCGTAGGTGATGGGGTTTGTTCGGTACACCAGAATACCGGGGATACCGGCGAGGGCGCAGACCAGTGAAATGGTACCGGAACTGGTGAGAACCGCACGAGCGCGGAAGGACTCAGAATTTGGGATGAGTTCAAAGTCGCTTGCATCGCCGCGTTGGGTGATCAGGTCGCTGAGTTGCTTTCGAATCTCCTCTGTGGGATACATGACCTGGGCCTTGAGTTCAGGCAGCTCTGACTTGACCTTGTAGAAAGTCTCCACCATCACCGGAAAGATGCGGGAAATGGGGGTGCGGCGACTACCCGGCAGCAGCAAGAGATCAGCAGTGGGATCGTGAGAAACCGGAATCTCATAGTCCTTGTCGACGAAGGGATGCCCGACAAAGGTGACTGGCAAGGAAGTATCCGCGTATGCCTCAAGTTCGAAAGGAAAGATCACACCCAGGCCATCCAGGTGACGTTCCATTGCAAAACGACGCTTTGCTTTCCAGGCCCAGATTTGGGGACTGATGTAATAGACCAGGCTGACGGTTCCACCCGCTTTTTTTGCGATACCGCTTTTGAACAGGCGTGAGGCAAGGCGAAGGTTGAAGCCTGGGTAATCGACAAAGCAAACCACCTTGGGCTGGTGTTGTGCAATCCAGGCGCTGGTTTGTTTAAAGAGGGAACTCAGGTAGTCAAAATGCTTAAAAACCTCAACCAATCCAACCACTGCATTCTCCAATGGATTGAACAGCAAATGCGCCCCGGCATTTTTCAGTTGGGTTCCGCCAATGGCGGCAACATGAAGTTCAGGTCTGGATTGCCTGCATTTCTGCAGCAGTCTGGCGGCATGTTCGTCCCCCGAGTGCTCTCCGGCGACAAACAGGATGTCCACGGGTTGTTGGGTGGGCAGAGGTTCAAAAACTGGAAGGTCCTGGGAACCCATGATGGTGCGCAGATACTGGTGTTGCGAAGGATCTCCCCCTACTCCGATTCGGAAGCACTCAGATCCGGGAACATGATTTCATTGCGCATCTGCTCCTGGATCTGTTCGGTAATGTCGAGAGCGAGTTCGAGTGTGGATTTTCCAAAATTCACATCTACCTTGGGGGTGGACTTATCGCGGATGCATTGCAGGAAGTACTGAAGTTCCAGAAAAAGTGGTTCTGCCTTTTCGATCGGGATTTCATGTCGTTGGATGTGGGAACCGCTCTTGGTGAGCAGGTGACCGTTTTGCTCCATAAAATTGAGGGAGAGATAGGCGTTGGGCTGGAAGACCCGAATTTCCCGCTTTTTGTTCAGCGAAACTCGCGAGGTGTTGATGTTGGCGACGCAGCCATTTTCAAACGTGATGCGTGCGTTGGCAATGTCTTCGGTGTTGGAGAGTACATTCACTCCCAGTGCTTCGACCTTTTTTACGGGCGATTTCACGAGCTGCCGGATGATGCCAAGATCGTGAATCATCAAATCGAGCACGACTCCTACTTCCGTCCCCCGGGGCTGAAAGGGAGCGAACCGATCCGCAACAATATAGCGCGGGAAGTAGATGTGATCTTCCAGAAACTGCATCACCGGGTTAAAGTGCTCGATGTGGCCGACTTGTGTGACCACGCCGTTTAACTTGGCAGCCTGTTGGATTTCCTCAGCTTCCTCTCGATTGAAGCAGAGGGGTTTTTCGATGATCAGGTTGCATTTTTGGTGCAGCAGCGGAATCGCCACGCGGTGGTGAAAGTCTGTCGGCACGACGACGCTGACTGCTTCGCAGGCATTTCCCAGTTCCTCAATGGACTGAAAGCGCTGGCATTGGTAGCGTTCGCAAATCTCCTTTGCCCGTGCGTCATTGAGTTCATAGATGCCCACCAGTTCACAATGCTCCATGGCATGATAGATGCGGGCGTGATGTTGTCCGAGCGATCCGACGCCAGCAACGCCGCAGCGAATCGTGCGGGGCGGTGCGGGTGGCTCAAGGATGGGTTCAGTTGAATCAACGTTAGTGGTGTCCATGGAAATTATGTTCGGGAAAAGGGGTGTCAGGCAGGATGGATCAGACCATCATGCAAGACGAACTGTCGGTCGGTCAATTTCGCAAATTCGGGGTTGTGAGTGACCAGCAATAGCGAACTCTGATTATCCCGGCAGACCTCAAAGATGAGGCGCATGACTTCGCCGGCAGTGGATTCATCGAGGTTTCCGGTGG
>JBEGIR010000084.1 GCA_040224245.1 Puniceicoccaceae bacterium
GCCCGAATCCATTGCACCGGTCTTCGAACAATCCCACGGAGTGCATGGCACCCTTCCCGGACTGGTCAGCATCACGCAATGCACGGAAGGGGGCACGCTCTACCCGCTCGCGGCAATTGAAGAGCTGGCGGATACCGCGCACCGCCACGACCTGCTCCTGCACATGGACGGTGCACGCTTCTGCAACGCGCTGGTCGCTCTCGATGCGACGCCAGCCGAGATGTCATGGAAGGCCGGAGTGGATATTCTCAGTCTCGGTGGAGTGAAGAACGGACTGGCGTATGGAGAAGTGCTTGTTGTCTTTAATCCAGAACAGGTGGACCGAGTCGACTACCGCGTGAAGCAGAGCGGCCAGCTCACGTCAAAAATGCGCTTTCTGAGCGGACCGTGGATTCCGTTCATCGAAACACACGAGTGGCATCGTAACGCCCTGCACGCCAATGCCATGGCCAAACAACTGGAAAAAGGGCTGCGCTCCATAGAGGGTATCGACATCCTTCTTCCGGTCGAGTCCAATGCAGTCTTCTGCTCCATGCCTGAATCCACCTACCCGGCGATGCTGGATCGGGGCTGGATGTTCTACCCTTTTCCACAGATGGGCGGTTATCGGCTCATGTGCAGTTGGGATACGGAAGACAGTGACATCGCAGCTTTTCTTGACGACTTACGCGACTTGAGTGCGACCTGAACGTGGATCGGGATCTGGTTGCACAATCCACCAATCGGTGCGCTGGATTCAAAGACCAAAACGCTGAAGGCGACGGTAGAACGCACTGCGCGACAGACCCAATGCCTTGGCCGCCTCGGTCGCATTGCCACCGTGGCGTTTGAGAGTGCGCTCAATGAAATAGCGCTCGAGATCGTCCAGACTCATGTCATCCATGGAAGCCTGCACCCCACCTGTGGAACCGTTGAGTCCAAGATGGGTCGGCTCGATGAGACTGTCCTTGCACATCAATACCGAACGCTCCACGCAGTGATCCAATTCCCGCACATTGCCCGGCCATTCATAGCCTTTGAGCAGTTCAATCGCCTTGGACGAAAAACCCTCGATGGGTTTGCGATATTTCTGGAGATGACGGTTGAGGAAATGGTCTGCCAGGACGTCGATGTCTTCGATTCGCTCACGCAGCGGGGGCAGGTGAATGTGAATGGTATTGAGGCGGTATAGCAGGTCCTGCCGAAACGCACCGCTCCTGACCGCTTCGTCCATGTCCGCGTTGGTAGCACTGATGATGCGCACATCAACCTTGCGGGTTTTGGATGAACCCACCCGTTCAAATTCCCCGGTCTCCAACAGGCGTAGTAATTTGTTCTGCTGATTGAGTGGTACATTGCCAATCTCATCCATGAACAGCGCCCCTTCGTCAGCCAGTTCAAAACGCCCAGCCCGGTCCGCCCGCGCATCGGTAAAGGCACCCTTGACATGACCAAACAGCTCGCTTTCAAAAATCCCCTCTGGCAATCCGCCCATGTTCACACTGATGAACGGCTTCTCCCGGCGGTGGCTGCGCTCATGCAATACCTTTGCAATCACACCCTTGCCCGTCCCATTTTCACCAGTGATCAAAACGTTGGCATCGGAAGGGCCGACTGCATCAATGATTTCCAGCACGGGTTTCATCGCCTCCGAGCGGGAAATAAACTCCACCTTCTGGTCCGAGCGCAGGATCTTGTTTTCCTCACGGAGCAATTTGCCCTTGCGAACCAGGCGGGTGTATTCCGCCTGATTGCGCATCACGCTGACGACACGTTCATTCTCCCAGGGTTTGGTAATGAAATCCCTCGCTCCCTCCCGCATGATTTCGACGGCAAGCTCGACTGAAGCCCAAGCGGTCATAACGACCACAGACAGGTCAGCGTCCATTCCCCGAAGAGTTCGGACCAGTTCCAGCCCCTCCTGTCCGGAAGTGGTGTCGCGGGTGTAATTCAGGTCCAGTAACACAACGTCAAATTCCTGACGTCGCACCTGGTCAACCACCTCATCCGGGTGAGTCGCCACAGAGATGCGAAACCCTTCACTGCGCAGCAGCATACGCAGCGCTTTCAAAATGTCTTCCTGATCATCAGCAATCAGGACCGAATAGGAGGGGACATCAGCCATGAGTGGTGTCGTTGTAGCTCATCATTGATCACGGACAGAGGGGATGGACGCCAAGGTTGCTTCCTTCAACTCCCTCAGCTCGGTTTTGAGCGATTTCCGCGTCTTCGAATCCATTCGATCCGTAAAGAGTATTCCGTTGAGATGATCCACTTCGTGCTGAATACAGCGCGCCAGTATGCCATCACATTTCAGATTGTGACTTGCACCCTCAAGATCCTGGTATGTCACTTCAATCGCCAGAGGGCGCCTCACCTCACCGCGAATGCCCGGAAACGAAAGACAGCCCTCTTCGAGCACATCCGTGTCTTCCGACACCTTGAGAATGCGTGGGTTCACCAGTGCCATGGGCATGATCAAGTCAATGGGTGGTGTTTTCCCGTCGAGTTCATAAGCAAAATCGACTTCCGCACCCTCGGGAGCGACATCCACCACACACAGCATGATGGGCTGATCAATTTGCTGGGCCGCAAGACCGATGCCGTCTGCCTCGTACATCGTATCGACCATCGCATCTGCCAGATTCAACAGTGCCTCGTCAAAAACGGTGATTTCAGTTCCCTTGCGTGTCAGCACGCTCTCTCCATAATGGGTGATTCTCAACATGGTATTTGATACAAGTCAGTTCAGGTCCTTTACCCGGATTTGCGAACGGCGGTTTTTTCCGCCTCCATTTCCTCTTCAAGAAGCAGGCGTTCCGATGCGATCTGCTTGAGCAATGCTTCCTCTTCCTGGCGGTTGCCCTGCTGTCGAACTTCTGCCAACTGTTTTTTGAGAAATACATCCCGCTCTGCAATCCTTGCCTTGAAACGGCGGTCAATTTCCGCAAGGCGGTCCTTCTGCTCCTGCGTTAGCGAAACCCGCTCTCCGGATTCGGTAGCCTGCAGTCGCTCCATGGCTAGTTCGTAAGCACTCTTCATAACAAATGATATGATGAAAACCGGTAATGCTTCCACGCGCCAGTGTCAATTCAGCCGCGCGGAAGCAGCAAGGATAGCAAGAGGCTTCCCAGGCTGATCAGTGGAGGCAGGAAAAGTTTGGCATGATGTTGTCGTCGAAACAGATTCCACCCGCATCCGACTCCCAGAACCGCAAGGGTAGCAACTGCCGCCAGGGCACCGGGCATCTCCATCACCAGCGTCAACGGTAAACGGTCGGTAATGGCTAGCAGTGCATCAATGCTCGCAAGCACGAGCCAGGCTGCCTGATTCAGGAAGCCACTGACCTCCCACATGCCCAACACCCCTAAGCTCGCGGACAGGAAGCCAGTGATGAGGATCAGTGCAAACAGGGGAACCAACAGGGTGTTGACGATAATCGCCGCAAACGGAACACTCCCAAATGTGCTCGCGACCACAGGCGCACTCATCCAAAAGGCCGTCCAGCTCACGGAAAATGCACCGAGGAAAAAGCGTCTCAGCTTCCACAGTCCATTGGTAATGCGATCCGTCACCCGAAAAGCATCACCAACGGATAGAAACGGAGAGTCTACCAGTCGCTCATGCAGGGGAATGGCCTGTGTCAGAATGCCCGCAACCACGATGAAACTCAGCTGGAATCCCGGAGAAAAGAGCTGAGTAGGGTCCATCCACAGCACACAAAGCGCCGCAGCAGCAGTGGACGCAAGCGCATCCGGTTTTCGCAACACCAGTTTTGCAAAAAAATAGCAGGCCAGCATGAGCCAGGCACGCTGAGCCGAAACCGGGTTGCCCGTGACCCACACAAAACCTGCACAAAACGCGAGCATCGCCACAATGCTGACCCGCTTCGAAGCCCCTACCAACTGTAGCGTTGTGTAACAGATCAGAGCGATCATGGAGAGGTGGAATCCACTGATCGCAAAAAAGTGCATCACCCCCGCACGACGAATGCGTTCTTTATCAGGGTAGGCAAGAAAGCGCGTATCCCCGGTCAGCATCGATTGCAGGTATCCTGCGTAGGCAAATCCCTTCGGTTCTCCCTTCCCCAGTGCAAGAATCATGCGATGCAGGATGGTGTAGCGAAGGGATGCATCCCAGGAAGAACGACCCGCTTCGATCACTTCCAATACCTCCCCATTTCGAAACAGAAAGGGCATTCCAGCCTGCTTCGGAGGATGCAGCACAGCGCGTGCCCGCAGGATGCCGAATTCCCGCAGTTCACCCCGTTCTGGAGGCAGCGTGAGGTGGCAGTTCAGTTCCTCTGGCATGGGTTCCAGAAGCTCTGGATCAGGGCTTCGAACCGCGACCACGTTTGCGCGGCACTCCAGCACAGGGTGACCCGACACACGCGGATGGCTTGCAATCGAGTCAACCCTGAGAACCAGCTCACATTCGCGCACGGGCAAGGATCGCCAGTGCCTGGCCGCTGCAGGGTCCGGTCCCTGTACGTGCCACCATGCCATCGCCAGAAGTCCAGCTGCCACTGCATAACAACTTTTCCAGATCCAGAAATAGCCCGAAAACCGCTCCAGTAGAAAAACCGAAGCTCCCACCAGCAGAAGCCCGGAACCCACCAGCAGCGACAACACCGATAGCGAATCGGCACGATCTGCTGAGGCCAACCAGAGTCCACTGCACCAGGGCAGGAGCAGCCACAGCATCGGCGCACGATACGATTTGCGGGAGTTGGAGGAGGTCGGATTCACGAGAGAACAGCCGAGAGAGGTGCGGAGGGTTGAGACCCTATCACCTTGGCGCGACAAGGAACGCAGCACAAGATTTTCCGAACACTCGCTCCACTTGGGGCTTGCTTTCAAATCCGGAAGGGCGCGTATTCTCTAAGGTTCAACGACTCATCTAGCAACGGATCATGTTACAGGCAGGCATCGTAGGTTTACCCAATGTGGGCAAGAGCACCCTCTTCAACGCACTCACCCGGTCACGCAAGGCCGATGCGCAAAACTACCCGTTTTGCACCATCGATCCCAATGTCGGCGTAGTCCAGGTTCCGGACGCCCGACTGGAGCCGCTCTCCAAGCTGGTGAAAACGCAGCGCATCATTCCCGCAGCTCTCGAGGTTGTGGACATTGCCGGACTCGTGGCAGGTGCAAGCAAGGGAGAGGGTCTGGGGAACAAGTTTCTTGCGAACATCCGGGAAGTGGATGCCATCGTTCATGTCGTACGCTGTTTTGAGGATGATGACATCATCCACAATGCTGGCTCGGTCGATCCCGTGCGCGATATCGAAATCATCGAAACCGAGCTCATTCTGGCCGACCTGGAATCACTCGCCCGCCAGCGGGAGAAATTGATCAAAAAGGCAAGGGGCAATGATAAGGCGGCCCTCGCGGCAGTCGACTTGATTGACCGCATCAACCCACACCTCGAGCAGGGATTCGCAGCCAATACCTTTGGCATCGACGAAGATGAAAAACCGCTGCTCAAGTCCTTGAATCTGCTCTCCTCCAAACCCATGCTTTTTGCCTGCAATGTGGCAGAAACTGATCTCGCCAATGCCAACGCAAACGCCATGGTGCAGCAGGTTCAGGCCGCCGCAGACCAGCGCAACCAAACCGAGGTTTGCGTCATTTCGGCCCGTATTGAGGAGGAACTCATGGATTTTGATCCATCCGAGGCAGCCTCCTACCTGCAGGACCTCGGTGTCGAGGACTCTGGCGTCAACCGCTTGATCCAGTCGACCTACCACCTGCTCGGACTCGCATCATACCTGACTGCGGGCGAGATCGAAGTCCGGGCATGGACGTTTATCAAGGGCATGAAGGCACCACAGTGTGCGGGAGTGATTCACACGGATTTTGAAAAAGGCTTCATCAAAGCCGAAGTCGTCTCCTACGATGACCTCATGCAGCTGGGCAGCGTCAATGCCGCGAGAGAGGCCGGAAAATACCGTCTTGAGGGCAAGGACTATCTCGTCAAAGACGGAGATGTGATCCACTTTCGCTTTGCAACCTAAGGCAAGCGACAGGGTTTTCACCGCTCGGGCGATATCAATTAAACCCTCGGCAAAGGGGTTAAGGGTAGATTTTGAGGTTGTGATCATAAGAACTGCTTATTTACTCTATTAACGCCATAAATATATACCCCTACAATCAGATGGACCGTTGATCCACGGGCATTCGGTCATACAAGAAATACTAATAAGATCCTGAAGGTGATCTCATGGAAGTCCTGTTTCTGACGATTTTTCTGAGCTTTACCCTGGCGGCGTTTTTTTTAACCTTCTTCGTAAGGAACGCGAAATCCCGTCATCGTAGCAGCCCGGAACAAAGTGCACTTATTCCGTTTCGGGATGAGCAGGCCACACGCGAGAACTCTGAATCCCCACCTCCAGGATCAACTTCCTGATTCGCAGACAAATCCACTCCCTGAACTATGAGCCAGAACAAGGTTACCATTGCATACAACGACAACATCGTCCGCTATTTCCTGATCGCCACGGTCATTTGGTCTCTCGTGGCAATGGCTGCGGGCGTGCTGATCGCCTTCATGCTGAATTTCTGGCAAATCGACGGTGGCATCTACCTGTTCGGCCTGCACATCCCGCTCGAATGGATTGGATTTGGAAGGTTGCGCCCACTACACACCAATGCCGCCATTTTTGCGTTTGTGGGCAACATGATGTTTGCAGGCATCTACTACTCCACCCAGCGTCTCGTGCGCGCCCGGCTGGCATCCGATTTTCTCTCGTGGCTGCATTTCTGGGGCTGGCAGTTCATCATCGTATGTGCGGCCATTACACTCCCACTGGGACTGACCCGTGGTAAAGAATACGCAGAACTGATCTGGCCGATCAACATTCTGGTCGCCCTGATCTGGGTCGTATTCGCGATCAACTTTTTCTGGACCCTCGCGCGGCGCAATGAACCCACACTCTACGTTGCCATCTGGTTCTACATTGCCACCATCGTCACTGTAGCCCTGCTCTACATCGTCAACCACCTCTCGATTCCTACCAGTCTGATTCACAGCTATCCCATTTTTGGTGGGGTTCAGGACGCGCTGGTGCAGTGGTGGTATGGTCACAACGCCGTCGCCTTCTTCCTGACGACTCCCATCCTCGGCATCATGTATTATTTTGTGCCGAAGGCGGTCAACCGCCCGGTCTACTCCTACCAGTTGTCGGTGATTCACTTCTGGTCCCTCGTCTTTATCTACATCTGGGCTGGCCCCCACCACCTGCTCAACACCGCACTGCCGGCCTGGCTGCAATACCTGGGCATGCTTTTTTCATTGATGCTGTGGGCACCTTCCTGGGGCGGCATGCTGAACGGCCTGTTCACCATGCGAGGAGCGTGGGACAAACTGCGAACCGATCCGGTCGTGAAGTTTTTTGCCGCAGGGATCACGTTTTACGGCATGGCCACGTTTGAGGGGCCACTGCTCTCGATCAAGTCAGTCAATGCACTTGCACACTACTCAGACTGGATCATTGGGCACGTTCACTCGGGAACACTCGGGTGGAACGGCATGATGGCAGCTGGCATGATATACTGGCTGCTGCCACGCTTGTGGAAACGCGGCCTTTACTCTCAGCAACTGGCAAACCTGCACTTCTGGCTGTCCATGATTGGCATCCTGCTTTACGTCGCCTCCATGTGGATCTCCGGCGTCAATCAGGGCATGATGCTCAATGCGCTGAATGAAACCGGCACGAGTCTGGCCTACGGTAATTTTTTGGAAACCCTGAACGCCATTCATGCGCTCATGCTCACCCGGGCGATTGGTGGAACACTCTACCTGCTCGGATTCGTGATCCTCGCCTACAACATGGCGCGCACCGTTATGGGAGCGGAAGTCAATGATGTCACCGTAGAGGTTCCAGCCCGCACCGTTCGGGATGATCAGGGTTTGACTGGCGGGTTGATCAATGCTCCGGTTGCCTACACGGTACTCGGCATCGCATTCCCCTGCATCTGGATGCTGACGGAAGGATTCTGGATGTTAGTCGGCATGTTTGGAACGATTTTCACGGTGCTACTCGCCCTCGTGAGTTTCAAGGTATCCAAGGGCGGGTGGACGCGCTGGTATGAAAAACTGCTGGCCAACTCGATGTCATTCACGATTCTGGTCTTTCTTGCCGTTGCGGTGGGTGGTGCAATCCAAATCATCCCAACCGTTACGGTGCAGCGGGCGCACAATCTTGAGGGTCGCGTCCAGGAGCTATATACGCCGCTCGAACTGGCTGGACGGGATATTTATGTCTCCGAAGGCTGTTACAACTGTCACTCTCAGATGGTGAGGACCATGCGCGCAGACGTGCTGCGTTACGGAGATTACTCCCGTCTGGGTGAATCCATTTACGACTATCCTTACCAATGGGGATCACGACGCATCGGCCCCGACTTGGCGCGGGAGGGCGGATTTCGCCCCAACGAGTGGCACTACGATCATTTCATGGATCCACGAGCCATTTCACCAGGATCCAACATGCCTGCCTACCCATGGCTCGCAGAAAAGAAAATCGACATGGATGCCCTGCCCTCAAAGCTCGCCGTGCAGCGCATGCTCGGAGTCCCTTTTCCCGAATGGGAGGAATCTGAAATCCGCGACCTGGTCGCCACACAGGCGGAAGCAATCTCCCGGGATCTTCAGACCAAAGGGCGCGCACTCGAACCCAATACACAAATGACCGCATTGATTGCCTACATGCAAAAGCTCGGAGCCTACGAAGTGAGAGGGACACCCTCCATCACGGAACCCAATCGCTGAGCATTCTGCAAATCAACCAACCCGAATCCAAAGACCGTCATGAGTGGAGCCAAGGTTACTTTTGAAGACTGGCATGTGTGGGTCCAAACCACAGCCTTCATCCTGATCGCAACCTTTTTTGTGGTGTTTACCATTCGTGCTTTACTGATGAAGCGCGACAAGGCGGATAGCATGGCATCCATGCCACTTCGCCAGGACGACGCCCCGACATCCGACTCCAAGCCTGAAAAGGCTGACACTTCCGACAACACCTGAACTTTTGCAAGCCCCACCTGACTCGCCATGAACGAAACCCGCAATGACCATTCGAATAACCAGGATCTCAAAGTCATGGAACACTCCTTCGACGGGATTCAGGAGTTTGATCAAAAACTGCCAAACTGGTGGCTTTTCACACTCTATGCGAGCATCGCATTCTCAGTAGTTTACTGGGTCGTGAGGGATCAGTGGATGGGAGGAACTTACGACTACGAGAAGCTCGAAACACAACTGGCATTGGTGGAAGATGCACGCATGCAGGAAACGCTCGCCATTCTTGATGATGATACCCTGCGCTCATTCGCGGACAATGAAACGTGGGTTGCAGCAGGACGGGCGACTTACCAGCAGAATTGCGCAGCCTGTCACATGCCCGACATGAGCGGAATGGTGGGACCCAGTCTTGTCGATGCAGAGTGGCTGCACGGCAGCAACCCCACGGACATCTACAATGTCATCTCAAACGGAGTGATCGAGAAGGGAATGCAGGCATGGGAAAATCAGTTGGGTCCGAAAAAAATCGCCGAAGTAGTGGCCTATATTCTCAGTCAACAGCCCTGAACCCACCTGGATCGTAAAAGGCAGTGAATGAAAATGTGACGAGGGTTGCGATTTTCAATTAAAACATTCTAATAAACTTATATGGCGAAAAAGCATCAGCCCACGCTCGACACGCTCGCCTCCATCAACACCGATGGGTCGCGCAATTTCCTTCGCCCTGCCGATGCCAAAGGCCCATTCACCACATGGAGGCGCATCACTGCGGCTGTGCTCATCCTGATTTATCTGCTCTTGCCGTGGATCCAGATAGGTGGCCACCCTGCCCTGTTTTTCGATTTTTCGGCCCGCCGTTTCTACATCTTCGGCGCAGCTTTTGCTGCCCAGGATTTCTGGCTCGCATTTTTTCTGGTATCCGGACTCGGTTTCACGCTCTACGTCGTCACATCCATTTTCGGCCGTGTCTGGTGTGGATGGACGTGCCCGCACACGGTTTTCCTGGAACATGTTTACCGCCGTATTGAGCGCTGGCTTGAGGGCAATGTGTCGAACCAGAAGCGTCTGGACAAAATGAACTGGGGAGAACCGGAAAAGATGCTGCGCCGTGGAACCAAGCACGCACTGTTTGTACTGGTTTCCCTGGGCATTGCCCACATGCTGGTGGCATATTTCATTTCGATTCCGGGGCTTTACGATTGGGTTTCCCACAGTCCCGCAGAACATTGGGAGGGCTTCCTTTTTGTCTTCGTCACTGCCGCACTGCTCTACTTCAACTTTGCATGGTTTCGTGAACAGCTCTGTCTGGCAATCTGCCCCTATGGTCGCCTGCAATCTGCACTCATTGACGACGATTCCATCGTCATCGGATACGACGAAGATCGTGGGGAGCCGCGTGGAAAACCACGCACACCGGGCGTCGGTGACTGCATCGACTGCAAGCGTTGTGTTCAGGTGTGTCCAACCGGTATCGACATCCGCCAGGGGCTACAGATGGAGTGTGTCGGTTGTGCCAACTGCATTGACGCCTGTGATGTGGTCATGGCCCACCTGGGTCGTGAGAAGGGACTCATCCGCTATGATTCGCTCAATGGTTTCAAGGGTCAGGGCAAGCGCATCCTGCGACCCCGGTTTTTCCTCTACCTCTTCTTTTTGCTGATGGGAGCAGGTGCGATGACCTACGCCTTCACGTCCGTGGAATCCGCCTACCTGCTGGTCACTCGCATGAGCGGACCTCCCTACTACCAGACTGAAACACAGGTGCGTAATCAGTACAATGTGCGCATCGTGAACAAGGCAGACAGCGTGCAGGTATTTTCGATCCACATTGATCCAGGTCAGCATCCGCTGACCCAACTGGGGGACGCCCAGAAGATCAGCGTCGACCCCGTGGGCGAGGTCGTCGTTCCCCTGATTGTGACAACCCCAATCGAAGGCTTTGAAGGAACCTTCCCGTTTGACGTTTGGCTTGAAACCGAAAACAGTGACCTCTCGCTATCCCGCACGGTTTCTTTCCTCGGACCCAATGTGGCTGCGCTCAACAAGGAAATGGTATTCGAATGAAGATCAGGCAAATCATTGGTAACCTGTGGATATGGGTCGTCGCAGCCTTTCTCCTGGTGATTCTGGGCTGGTACTGGACGGTTCGCATTGCAAATCAGTATGATTTTAGTCCTCCTGCCGAAGGGGAAACGCTCGAACGTCAACTCCCCGATTCGGGGCACCCCCCACATCCCTGATTCATGTTTCCCGACGTCTCAGCTGGTGCGTGGAGCGCATTTCTCGCGGGATTGATTGTCAGTCCACACTGCATTGGCATGTGCGGACCACTCTATTGTTCTTTGGTCCCCGCTCGCAGGATCGGCAGTGAAAGCCTGCAGTTGAGCTACCACCTCGGGCGAGTGATTTCCTATGTCAGCATCGGCATCCTCGCTGGTGCCCTGAGTTTGAGTTTTGTGCAAGCATTTCGCTGGGATATCTCCCGCTTCCTTCCGTGGGCACTTGTCGGCATGCTGCTGCTGTTTGCGTTGGGTCTGGATAAGTGGATCCAGCCCAAACACCGAAGATCCCCACGCTTTCTTTCCCGCTGGATGCTCAAAAGTCGATCCCTGCCGGGTGAAGTCTCGACCCTTGCAATGGGGCTGCTCACACCCCTGCTTCCCTGTGCTCCGCTCTACATGGTGCTGTGGGTTGCTCTGGTGTCGGGAAGTCCGTTCTTTGGTGCCCAGATCATGCTCGGCTTCTGTCTTGGCACCATTCCCCTGCTCTGGCTGGCGCAGAGTCAGTTTCTCCGTCACCGGCAAAAATGGGCCAGCGGCACCATCCGGGTGATCCAGCGCTCCCTCGCCCTGATTGCGGCCATCCTGATCACGGTGCGCATGATCATGATCGGTTCACCGCTCGACGGTGCTGCCTGTTTTGGATTGTGAGCGGTGCAGTGCACCATGTTCCCCAAGGGTTCATATAGACAGCAGTTGCCAATGCGGGCGTCGGTTGACAAACGCGGATGAAGGTCATTGATTGAAGCTCGCATTTTCCAAAGGATTCAACTCCATCCATCCCGTTGCAAGCTTCACCCAATACCATATTTTTTGTCTGTTCGGGTAACACCTGTCGAAGCCCCATGGCCGAACAGTTGCTTCAACACGCACTCGCAGCGGAAGCTCCACCGTTATGCGAACTGCAAGTTGCCTCATTTGGGCTGTCCGCCTTTCCCGGTTGCCCTGCGTCCCCAAATGCCGTGCATGTGCTATCCAAGGTCGGTCTTGACCTGTCTGCACACCAGAGTCGCTCCCTTCACGAAGTTGACCTGAGCCGTGGGCTGCTCTTTTTGTGCATGACCACCGCGCACCGCGACGGATTATTGAGTTTAACTGACACGGATCCAGACCGCATCTTTCTCGTTCGGGAATGGATGAACTCGGAATCCCCAGACATTCCCGATCCATTTGGCGGAGATGTACGCTCGTACGCGCATTGCCGGGACAGCATTGTCGAAGCCATCCCTTCAGTGCTTGAATTCCTGCGCCACCATTATCGGTGAGGCTGAGTTCCGCAGTACCATTTGAAACGATTCACAGCTCCAGGCCTCAGGCTGACTATTCCGCCTGCACACCACCGAAATGCAAAGGTATTCAGGCCAGAATCGAGGGAAGCTGGTTTTAACGTTGCATTCGGGTTTTGGCGTTGACTCCGAAGTGCCTGGGGACGCTTAAATAAAGGGAATTCGATCCATCCTTTGCACATGAAAACCAAACCATACCGCCGCCCCTCCTCAACCCGGCAGGCGTTCACCCTCATTGAACTCCTGACCGTCATCGCCATCATTGGCATCCTCGCCGCCATCCTGATTCCATCCGTTGGAAAAGTTCGCGAAAACGCGCAGCGCGCCAAGTCGGCAAGCAACCTGCGCTCCATCGCCCAGGCCTATGCCACCTTCGCTGCATCTGGCGGTCGGGTACGAACGATTCCAGCAACGGTGGACTCGATTCACGAATGGGCCGCATGGCTGGCCAAGGAGGTTGAACTCAACGATGCCAGCCTCTATTTCATCGAGACCGATCCGGAAGTTGCAGCTCTGGCATCACTTCCCCTGGTCGTCGGCACCACATCCGATGGCACCTTCACGATCCATTCGGAGTTTGAATCTGCAACCCCCAGCTACGCCGTCGTCGCAGGCATCACTCCAAATGCGCCCGCCACAACGACCCCATTGCTGTTTACACGTGGACTGACGGCTTCAGGTTCATGGGAGACCCATGCTCCCTGGGGAGCATCAGGAGGGCACATTGCATTCCTTGACGGCCATGTGCGTTTCTACCGGGATCTTTCTGAAAACGGGGGTGAACTTGTGCACTACCAAACCAAGGCCCGCACCGCCAACATTCATGAGGCCATCAGTCCAGGTGCAGTCATTCTAAACAATACACTTTGAGTATTTCAGCTGGTCACTTCGATTTGACACCTATGCCAGAACAACCCGCCTTCATCATCGGTCACAAAAATCCCGACGCCGATTCCGTCTGCTCCGCTATCGGTTATGCCGCATTAAAAAAGGCACAGGGGTTTGAACATTTTGTTCCCGCCCGATGCGGAAACTCGAATCCGCGAATCGATGCGATCCTCAACCGCTTTGAGACACCACTGCCAACCTTCCTGGGCGATGTCACTCCACGGGTTCGGGACATCATGCGCACCAAACCACACGTGGTATCGCCCAGCGATACCTGCGCTGAGGCACTGCGCATCATCGACGAACATGACTATCGTGCCCTGCCTGTCGTCGACGACCAAGGCATACTCAAGGGAATCATTACCATCTTTGGTCTGGGGCAATATTTCACTCCTCGTGTCAGGAACCCTCTCGACATGCGCCGTGTTCGCACGCGCATTTCCGATATCATCCGCTCACTGGATGCGAAGGTGGTGAATGTCGTCAACCCTGAGCAGGAGGATGAAATGTTTGTGCGGGTCGGAGCCATGGACATTCGCTCGTTCGACCGCACTTCACAGGAAAGCCAATTGCCCCCATCCTCCTCCATTGTGGTCGTGGGAGACCGCTGGGATATCCAGGAAAAGTGCATCCAGATCGGAGTTCGCCTCATCGTGATCACCGGTGGGCTTCGGGTTGACAAGGATATTCGTGAACGCGTCAAGGCAAACGGCATCAGCCTGATTGTCAGCCCGCACGACACAGCCACCACTTCCTGGATCATCAAAACTGCCACTTCCGTCACCCATCTGATGGATTCTGTTCCGACCACCTTCGGAATTGATGACACCGTGGCAGCGGCAAAACGCCGCGTTATTGAGCTTTCCGCACCCCTCTTTCCCGTGGTTTCCGAAGATGGAAAACTGCTCGGCGTGTTTACCAAGACCGACCTGCTTCGCCCGGTAAAAACCGAACTGGTGCTCGTCGATCACAACGAAATGAGTCAGGCCGTTGATGGAGCGCGCGAAGTGCGCATCACTGAGGTCATCGACCACCACCGCCTGGGCAATCTCACAACCGAGCAACCCATCCTCTTCATCAACGAACCCGTCGGTTCGACCTCCACGATCGTGGCCAACCTGTTTCGCCGTCATCGACTCAAGATTGCTCCCCATATTGCCGGCATCCTCATGGCAGGCATGATCTCCGATACGCTGTTCCTGAACAGCCCCACCACGACCGATGTGGATCGGGAAATCCTGAAGTGGCTATCTGATCGCTCGGGAGTGTCGCCCAAGGAACTTGCGGACCTGATCTTCAACTCGGGCAGCACGATTTCCTCCGAATCCCCGGAGGGCGTGGTCACAGCCGATTGCAAACACTACCATCATGGCGACATCGAATTCTCCGTTTGCCAGGTAGAAGAGCTGGGGTATGACAACTTCTGGAACTGCTGGAAAGCACTCTACGATGCACTCGAAACCTACCGCGAAAAGAACTCGCTCTTTTTCTCATCGCTCCTGGTCACCGACATCAATCGCCAGAATTCCCTTCTCGTGATCAGTGGAAACAAGGGTTTGATCGAATCCATTTCCTATCCCCATGTGAAGAAAGGCATGGTGTTTGAATTGAATTCCATTGTCAGCCGCAAGAAGCAACTCATTCCCTATCTTACCACTACGCTCAAAAGCATTGGCATTGCCTCCTGATCCTCGCTACCTTTCCCATTTTCGCTCGCAACGCTAACTCAATCCGAAAATCGCCATGAAAGACAACGCCGAGAAACAAATGATCGTGGGCTACGGCATCACCGTCGATGGACGCATCGACAACTGTGATCGCCTCGTGCTCGATGGAAACATGAACTGCGAACTGCACAATGTGAAGAGCCTCATCATCAGTCAGTCCGGCTTCTTCAAGGGCAAGGGCAACATCGAACAGGCAGAGATCAGCGGACGCTTCGAGGGCGAACTTACCGTAGACGGTCACATCACCATCATGGAGTCCGGAAAGGTCGACGGCATGATCACCTACGAATCCATCGAAATCAAACCCGGTGGAAAATTTACCGGACAGATCATTCTCAAGGAACAAAAACCCGCAGGTTCTGATGAATCCGAGGCGAACTCGTCGGATCAGGTAACTTCATCCAGCTACCTCGACAGCGCACTGAAGGGTCGCATCATGGGCAGTAACGCTCCCGCCTCCGACGGGGAGTAAGGGATCGTCCATGCATGACCTGCACATCCACCTTGGCGGTGCCGTGCCATCGTCCGTACTGTGGGAGACCCTTTGCGACAATGGTCTGCAGACCGAATACCAAAACTTTGACAGTTTTCACGAGTCCCTCACGGCCAATGCCCGGGACGTCAAATCCCTGGATGATTTTCTGGGTCGCTATTTCCAACTGACAGAGGAGATTCAATCGTCTCCCTCCGCAGCCAATGTTTCGGCCTATCAGGTTGTAGCCAAGGCCTACCGCCGCGCCCGAGTGCAAAGCCTCGAACTTCGCTTTAATCCCCATAAACGGGTGCGCAGTGGACTGCACACCATGGATGCCATCATCCTTGCGGTGTTGCAGGGCCTGGAAAAAGCAAGTTTGCACTACGGAGTTGCGACCGGCATCATCCTTTCACTGGGGCGCGATCTCCCCATCGAGTCCAACTGGCAAATCGTCGAAGCCGCAATCAAGTGGAAAAGTCATGGTTCCCTCAACGGTGCAAATGGGGTCGTTGGCATCGATATGGCAGGATTGGAATCACGCTCACTCGAACTGCGCGAGTCCTGGCTGGCTGAAATTGCCTCCATGTTCCATCGGGCACGGAAAGCCGGACTGAAACTGACCTATCACGTTGGCGAAAGTCAGGGGACCGGACCTGAAGCCATGTTGCGCGTAATCGAGGCTCTGCAGCCGGATCGCATCGGGCACGGCGTCGAGTTGCGCAATGCCGATGGCAAGCTCAAGCAACACCTCATCAAACTGCTGCGCACTCAATCCATCTGCCTCGAAATTTGTCCCTCGGTAAACCTCGTCACGCGCGTTGTTCCAGATTACCGCACAATTGCGGATCTGATCCGCGAGTTGGCCAGGGAACAGATCCCCTACTGCATCAATACGGACAATCCCTATCTGATTCACACCAACCTGCGCCGGGAGCACGATCTGATCCACCAGGAATTGGGGTCTGATGGCGATGCCCTGATCGCACTGGCGCAGGAGCACGCGCGAAGTCACTCGTTTCTGAAGCTCAGCTGAATACCTGATACCAAACTCACGGAAGCACTCCTCTAAGTGGTGCTTCGGTTTCAGGCTAGTGCTCACAGGCGGCGTAAGCACCCTGTTTTGCCTTGGGAAGCGGTGGAAGAATAACTCAGAGACAGAGTCCTCGGTCCGATTCCTCAATACCAGAAAAAGATGTCCGCCTTGCGCGAGCTTGCCTGGATTCCCGCTTTTTCATGATGGAACAGCAACTCGCCCCAGGGTGACAGTTGGGTGGCGTCAAAATCTATCACCAGATCGAGCTGGGCAACGGGTTCATTGTTGCCGGACCACGACCAGCCCAGGTAGCCCAGGTCCCACTGCTCGCACGCCAGGAGAATGGCCTCGGCTGCGACTGGCTTGCCGTTGTGCTCCATGCCAAACTCTCCAACGATGATGCAGAGATTTTGATCCATTGCACGCTGGAGATAGGCGCGTACTTCCTGCTCCGTCGGATACCATTCATACATGTGCACCGAAAACATCACGTTGCGCTCTGGATCGGATTCCAGCAACTCCGGACCCTTTTCAAGCATCAACCCTTTCGAATCTTGCCCCCAATGTGCTCCATCGATCATGAGCGTGTGCTTGTATCCCGCATCCCGCAGTTGCTGAATGGCACTGAGGTGGAATTCGAACCACGCTGAACTGCCCTGATTTCCAAAGGGTTCATTCGCGATGTTGAGAATCACGCGATGATCTGTGCCACGCAGAACTTCAAAAATCCCGTCATCCAACCAATAATCCACAGCCGTCTGTGGGTTCGCCGCCTCGGGTTTGTCTCCATAGCCAGTCGCATCATGGATTTCAACAACTGCCACAAGACTGAACCGCTCACACCAGTTGAGGACCTGGTTCAGCTCGTCCGGTGGAGTGCGGTTCCACTGCTCCCCATTGGAAAGCACGATGCGAACGGTATTGCATCCCATCGCCGATGCCCGTTCGAGGGTCTCGTAGGTGTGCTCGGGGAACCAGGTGTGCGACACATTGACGCCACGCATGACCAGGGGCTGATCGTTGATATCCCTCAATACTGTGCCATCGACTTTAAACCCCTGAGGCAAGTCCAGTGAAACAGCAGTTGCAGCAGAAGCCAGTGCAAGTGTGAGACAGGCAACGTTCAGGATCTCTCGGGAAAATCGCATACCCGACAGCATTCGGAATCGTCGACCAGAATCAAGCCAGATCGAGCGAATTCCGTGCCGTAAGGGATGGGAATTATTGATACTCCAGAGTCAGAACCACGACGGACTTGGCCGGAATAGAAGCACTGAGCTTGCCGGAATCCAGCGAAAATTCCTCAAACTCCGAAGGTTCAATCGCATTCGGTGAATCAAAGGTGTTGTGTGCATCCATCTCGGCGGCTGTCAGCACCCGGCCCTTCACAGAGGCAATGGACGCGCCGGACAATGCGCAGTTCAGCGGCTTCGCAACTTCGGGATCAAGGTTGCAGATCGTCACGTTGACCACTCCGTCAGCATTGCTGGAGCAAGAGACGTGAAGACTGTTCACGGATTCCTCGCCATGAACATAGGCATCTGTCTGCAAGCGATGCTGCACGAGTGTGGCTTCATGGTGCACCTTGTACATCTCAAACACATGGTAAGTGGGTGTTTTGAGAATCTGTGCACCGTCCGTGAGGATCATCGCCTGCAATACGTTCACAACCTGAGCGATGTTTGCCATGCGCACTCGATCCGCATTCTGGTTGAAAATATTGAGATTGATCCCCGCCACCAGTGCATCGCGAAGCGTGTTTTGCTGCCATAGAAAACCTGGGTTGCGACCGGGTTCAGGATCATACCAGGTGCCCCATTCATCCACCATGAGTCCAATGCGCTTCTCGGGGTCGTACACATCCATGATGGCACTGTGTTTTGCAACCAACTCTTCCATGTAGAGCGTGCGCTTGAGCGTCGAAAACCACTCGTCCTCGCCAAATCCGGTGGACTTTCCTTTGTCCGACCAGTTACCCTTGGGCAGAGTGTAATAGTGCAGGGAAAGACCGTCCATGTGGCGACCGGCGATGTGCATCAAAGTCTCGGTCCAGTCGTAGTCATCGCCACTGGCACCGCAGGCGATTTTGAAGAGACGGTTGTCACCGTAGTTTTTGGCAAAGGTTTTGAAATGGCGATACACGTCTGCGTAGTACTCGGCACGCATGTTGCCCCCGCAGCCCCAGTTTTCATTTCCAATCCCCAGATATGTGACCTTCCACGGTTCCTCGCGACCGTTCTGACGGCGCAGGTTTGCCATTGGCGAAATTGCATCGGAGGTCATGTATTCAATCCACTCCATCATTTCCTGTGGCGTTCCGCTGCCCACATTCGCACTGATGAAGGGTTCCGCGCCAATCTGCTCACAAAGGTCCAGGAATTCGTGCGTTCCAAAATGGTTGTTTTCCACCACACCGCCCCAATGAGTGTTGATCATGGTCGGACGTTCCTCCTTGGGGCCGATGCCATCCTTCCAGTGATACTCATCCGCAAAACAACCACCCGGCCAGCGAAGCACCGGAATATCCACTGCCTTGAGGGCTTCCACAACGTCGGTTCGAATCCCTCGCACATTTGGGATTTCACTGTCCTCACCCACCCAGATGCCTTCGTAAATACAGTGCCCCAGATGCTCGGAAAAATGTCCGTAGATGTTCGGATTGATCGTCGCTCCGGTGTGGTCCGGATAGATCATGAGTTCATTGGCTTGAAGGCTGCCTGCAAGCAGGGCAGCACCGGTTGCCAGGGCGGCAGCGGTCGATGGGTACCATGTCGATTTCATGTCGGTATTGGGTCGGGTTTCAGAATACCTGCCATTCCATTACCCCGGGACGGGTTTCCGAATCCGGTGCAAACACGAGTCGCAGGCAGCGCGCTTCGACCGGAGTGGAAATCTGAACAGGGGAACCTTTCGCAGGGGTAAGAGAAAAGTCTTCCAGTAGCTCCCAAGTCGAGCCATCATCCGAGTGCTGAACAGTAAAGTGGTAGGGTTTCCACGCAAACTCCAAGCGCAGTTCCTGATGAGTCACCTGCATCCGCTTCCCGAGGTCCATCACGAGCGTTGGACGGGAATCCTCGGGATCCGGTTTCCAGAGCGTTGCATAGTTGTTATCCTGCGCCTGATCTGCCCCTGTCCAGGAATGCTGCACCGACGATGCTTTCACCTGTCCACGCATTTCGGAAGCGGAGCTTGTGCGCAGGCGGGCAAACCGTTCGACTCCATCGTGGCTGGGACGGATGTTGCGAATCCACCCGTGCTCATCCCATTCCAGCGGCTCCATACAGACCTGTCGCCCCACTACCTCCGGATCGAAGGGAATGCTGTGGCGATGGTACAGGATGTAGTGTTCGCCTTCCAGTTCGACCACCGTGTGATGCCCGGGACTTAGTATGTTTTGAGAGTGATCCGACACCAGGATGGGACTGTTGGGTGCTTCGACAAAGGGTCCGGTCGGGCCGTCTCCGACGGCATAGTGCACCTGATAGGTGTCTTCAATGGTTTTCCCGTCAGAATACATCAGGTAATAACGTCCGTCCCGCTTCACCATCAGCGGAGCCTCGAAAAAGTGCGGCGGCGTCACATCGACCACTTCTCCGGCAAAGGTCACCATGTCCGCCTCAAGTGGAACGACCCAGCATTTCCCGTTGGTCCAGTTCCATCCAGATCCCCAATAGAGCCAAGGCTGCCCATCATCATCAATGAAGGCCTCCCCATCAATCATGTGGTAGCCGGGACGAAAATCCTCTGGAATCATGGGCTGATCCCCAAGAAGATTTTGCCAGGGTCCGAGCGGGTGGTTCGCAGAGCCAACCCAGATTTCACTGCCAACGGAAACATACATGTAGAAGGCGCCATCGATGCCCTGCACTACCGAGGGTGCCCAGACCATTGCATCCTTGGAGGTGGGGCTTGTGCATGCTGCTTTGGTGGGCCAGTTGAGTTCGTGAAATTCCCAGTTGGCAAAATCCTCACTACTCCAGCAACCAAGCGTTTCCCCTCCCCAGGGATCGAGCGTGGCATAGAGATAATATCGTCCGTCGTGGGTTACCACCGAAGGGTCCGCATAATATCCTGGCAAAATGGGGTTGCCTGAATCCGGGCAGAGTCCGGAAGGAAGTTCGGAACTCGCTGCCATTGCCGAATGGCATTGCAGCGTCATGGAGATTGCGATCACACAAGACAGAATGGGGTTGTTCATGAACTCCATTCAACCCAATTTGCCCAACATTTCGAACTCAATCGCATCCCCCAAATGGGTGAAACCTTCGCTCCAGATGCACGACTTGATCATTTCCAAATTCGCACCAGCACCCTCTTTACACGGCACAGAGGGTGCAAGGTCTCCACTCGCTAACTCGTGATTGCATAGGCCAGATCGTCATTTTCCACCCGAAGGTCCACCCTCGATCCGTCCTGCAGCTCGCCCGCAATGAGCAGGCGCGCGATGAGCGTTTCCACGCGTTTTTGAAGAAACCGTCGAAGGGGACGCGCACCGTAAACGGGATCATAGCCCCGCTCAGCGATCCACTGTTTCGCCTCATCCGTGAGGTGGAGCAGAATCTTGCGGTCCGCAAGGCGTTGGTTGATCTCTGCCAGCAGCAGTTCCTCGATGCGCTCAATCTCTTCGAGCGTCAGCGGCTTGAAGAGCACGGTGTCATCAATTCGATTGAGAAATTCCGGACGAAAAGCGTGGCGCAGTTCCGCCATCACCGACTCCCGCACACTCTCGGGGATTTCACTGCCCGTCACACCCTCCTGCAGATAACGACTGCCGATGTTCGAGGTCATGATGATGATCGTGTTCTTGAAGTCGACGGTTCGTCCCTGCGAATCGGTGATGCGCCCGTCATCAAGCACCTGCAGCAGCACGTTGAAAACGTCGGGATGCGCCTTCTCGATCTCGTCAAACAAGACCACCGAGTAGGGTTTGCGGCGAACCGCCTCTGTCAGCTGTCCACCTTCGTCATAGCCCACGTATCCCGGAGGTGCTCCGATCAGTCGGGCCACTGCGTGTTTTTCCATGTACTCCGACATGTCAATGCGAGTGAGGTTTTGCTCGGAATCAAAAAGCGTCGCCGCCAATGTCTTCGCCATCTCGGTCTTTCCCACTCCTGTGGGTCCAAGAAACAGGAACGATCCGATGGGGCGGTCCTGATCCTTGATGCCTGCACGAGCACGCAAAATGGCCTCCGTTGTGAGCGTTACCGCTTCATCCTGACCGATCACACGCTCATGCAGGATGCTTTCAAGCCGCAGTAGTTTTTCCCGCTCCCCCTCAAGCAGCCGCGTCACGGGGATACCGCTCCAGCGTGCGATGATCTCCGCAATTTCCTCGCTGGTCACCTCCTCTTTGAGCAGATGCCCCGAATGATCGGCACTCTCGAACGCTCGCAATTCGGCTTCGAGACGTGGCAGGGTGCCATGTCGCAGCTCAGCGACCCGGCTCAGGTTGTAGTCCCGCTCGGCGCGCTCCATTTCGAGCCGGGTATGCTCAATCTCCTCACGCAGTTTGCGTCCGCGATTAAGCTGTGCTTTTTCGTCGTTCCAGCGCTCCTTGAGTTCCCGAAGTTTCTCACGATCCGCGTCGAGTTCACCCGAAAGTGTTTTGAGGCGATCCCTGGACCCTGCATCCTTCTCCTGCTTGAGTGCCGCCTCTTCAATCTCCAGCTGCATCACGCGGCGGTGGAGGTCATCGACCTCTGTGGGCATGCTGTCGATCTCGGTGCGGATCATCGCACACGCCTCATCCACGAGGTCGATCGCCTTGTCGGGAAGGAAACGATCCGAAATGTAGCGGTTTGACATCACCGCCGCATTCACAAGCGCATTGTCCTGAATCTTCACACCATGATGCACTTCAAAGCGCTCCTTGAGTCCCCGAAGGATCGAAATGGTATCTTCCACGGTGGGCTGATCCACTTTCACCGTCTGAAACCTGCGCTCCAGTGCGGCGTCTTTTTCAATGTATTTTCGATACTCGTCCAGTGTGGTGGCCCCGATACAATGCAGCTCCCCGCGTGCGAGCATGGGCTTGAGCATGTTGCCCGCATCAATCGCACCTTCAGCCTTGCCTGCACCGACAATGGTATGCAGTTCGTCAATGAATAAAAGGATCTGGCCATCGCTGCCCTTAACCTCCTGCAGCACCGCTTTGAGTCGCTCCTCAAATTCACCACGAAACTTAGCACCCGCCAGGAGCGACCCCATGTCGAGACTGAAAATGGTCTTGTCTTTCAATCCTTCCGGTACGTCGCCTCGAACAATGCGTTGAGCGAGGCCTTCTGCAATTGCGGTCTTTCCCACTCCGGGTTCGCCGATCAGCACAGGATTGTTTTTTGTTTTGCGAGAGAGGATGCGAATCACGCGTCGAATCTCCTCATCACGTCCGATCACGGGATCCAGTTTGTTCTGTCGCGCCTTTTCCACGAGGTCTTCACCGTATTTCTCAAGAGCCTGGAACGTCGATTCGGGGTTTTCAGAAGTAACCCGCTGGTTTCCGCGCACTTCGGATAACACCTTCATGACGGCGGCACGGTTCAGTTCAAAATTCTTGAGGAATTTTTTCAGATCCGTTGGTTCGGCCACTTCAAGGATTCCCAATAACAGGTGTTCAGTGCTGGTAAATTCATCCCGCAATTCTGTCGTCGCCTTTTCCGCAGCCGTGAGAATTTGCTGCATGTGAGCAGCCATGTAGGCCCCGGATGCACTCGTATTTCCACTTGCAGAGGGAAGCCGATCCAGCTCGCGATCAAGCGCGACCGCAATGGCATTGGCACCTTGCGGCATCTTGTTGAGAAGCGCAGGGACCACTCCATGATCCTGATTCACCAATGCGTGCAGGAGGTGCCAGCTTTCCACCTGGGCATGCCGACGTTTCTGGGAAAGATTCTGCGCTTCAACAATCGCCTCTCTGGACTTTTCCGTATATTTTTTGAAGTTCGCGTTCATGATTTGCTCCCTGCAGGTTTCGTACCGTTAATATTGGTGCTTTAAGTATCGTATTTGCAGCAGTTTAACAACCCGAAGCACTTCAAAATCGGGCGTATTCGGGCAGAACTGAGTCAAAATGACACAACCACAAACAGACATATGGATCGGGCTTTCAGCCCTCGCGGCATGGACACCCCTTCACACCTGGGCCTGCGACCCAGGCTGGTTTGAAACGGGGCGTTGCCCCGGGAAACTGGCACGACTCATCAAATTCCATACAGGCGTCAAATCCTTCAAGGCTTGAATACGATACGATTTGTCCCTTGCCAACTGACGCTACCCGTGGCAGCATCAGATCCTCCGATCCTGCGCCAACGGCGCAATCCATACCAGCCTGGGGCGACGCCCCAGGAAACCTCACACACCACCAATCCAAGGGCTGAAAGCCCGTGCCATCCTCCTCGAAATGCCTCAATCACTCTCCTTCCTTCTCGTGCATATCGTTTTCAGCACCAAAGATCGTGCCCCCATCCTCGATCACAAAACCCGTCATGCACTTTTTGCCTACCTTGCGACGGTGGCCCGAAATGAACATTGCGAATGCTTTCGGGTGGGAGGTGTCACCGATCATGTCCATCTGGCCATTCGACTTGAACGAACTTGCTCTGTGGCAAAGCTTGTTGAACGGCTGAAAACCACGTCTTCCAAATGGATTAAACCCCAATCACCGGTATTCTCCGATTTTGCATGGCAGCGAGGATACGGAGCATTTTCAGTACGTCCAAGCGATCTGGAAGCCTTGATTCAATATATCGACAATCAGGAATCCCACCATCGGACTCGCACATTTCAGGATGAGTATCGTTCGTTTCTGACCAAATATGGAGTCAAATTCGACGAACGATTCGTGTGGCAATAATAGCGATAGATCGGGCTTTCAGCCCTCACGGCATGCGGCCACCCTTCCCACCTGGGCCTGCGACCCAGGCTGGTTTGAAACGGGGCATTGCCCCGGAGAAAACATCCGACGATGGTTTTCACACGGATCCGGCAACATTCCTGTCCGACAGGCTCCCGTGGGTCGGGCTTCCAGCCCTCGCGGCATGGACCGGTCCTTCTCACCTGGGCCTGCGACCCAGGCTGGTTTGAAACGGGGCGTTGCCCCGGGAAAGGGAGCTGGACGCAATCCGGGACCAGGTGTAAAACCCAAGCTGGCATGAAACGGGCGTTGCCCCGGGAAACTGGCATGACTCCTCAAATTCCATACAGGCGTCAGATCCTTCAGGGCTTGAAAACGAACGTCTTGTCCCTTGCCAACCTGACGCTACCCGTGGCAGCATCAGATCCTCCGATCCTGCGCCAACGGCGCAATCCATACCAGCCTGGGGCGACGCCCCAGGAAACCTCACAACCGATATTCGAGGGCTGAAAGCCCGTGCCATCCGCTTCCATCTGTTCCCCTGCAACGCATGGAAACACCACAAATCGGATGGGGGCCTAACGGTCAAACGCGATGTCCTTGCGCGCCGAAGGAATGGACACCGAAAATCCACAGAGCACATCGATCAGGGAGATGATTCCCAAAATCAAAAACGTTCCCGTCCCTGCAGGTGCCCAGATCAAAAAGGCCACCAAATACGCAATAAACACAAAGGTCGATAGCATGTGATCAATGATGGACCCCGAATCCGAACGGGTGGCTTTGAAAATTTCAATAAACAGCAGGAACAGTGCGGCGATGATCAGCAGATCATTGATCGTGACATTGAGTGACGCTGATGAGATCAGTCCGATCTTAAAAATGGGCTTGGGTCCACGGTGTACCCCTGTCGGCTTTTCCATGGGTAACGGCTCCGGTTTCACCTCAACAGGTCCACCGGTTTCGGACGGTGTGACCTCTTCCGATCCGTCTTCAGAATCCGTAGAGATTACAGCGGGAATCACAGCATCTGCCGAAATTTCCTTCTTCGACACACCGAGATGTGACGGAAATGTCATTGCGAGCACAGCATAGGCCAACAAAACAAACAACAGCAGGGGGACTTTGATCAGGACTTTCATGACAACCAACTTGAATTGAGTGGGGAGATTCACCTGCAATCCGGAGATTCGGAACAGGATGCTGGACCTGAAAAGATGGAACGAATTGCCGCAGGAGTCAATCGAGCGTTCTGGATTGCCCCGGTTCTCATTCCCAAGTGGACGAAACTCCAATCACAATACGCTCCGCGCAAAGAATCCCGCCTCAATTGTAAGCGCGAATCAATCCCCAATTTCTGCAGAATTTTGCTAAGTTTACCCGTATCATGATAGGACTGAACCCCACCCCCAACTGTCATGAAGATGTTTCGCTGCTTTCCTCTGTGCTACCTCGCAGGATCACTGCTGTTCGCTCCTGGCGCTTCAGCGTATGAGAACTTTGAGGTCGCTGTGTATTGTCGCGCCTATGAGGTCGAGAAAATGTCAGACCGCACCTGGCTCGAAGAAACCTGGGCCAAAATATCCGATCAGCTGCACATCGACAAAGTGTACCTCGAAACTCACCGGGATCTGCTCATCGTCGACGATGCCACCCTCGAATCCGCAAAAGCGTTCTTCGCAGAAAAGGGCATCCGGACGGGCGGTGGCATCACCTACACAATTGACGAACCCAACCGCTTTGAAACGTTCAGTTTCTCCAATCCTGAACACCGCGCGAAGGTCCGTGAAATTGCCGAACACACCGCCCGGCATTTCGACCACTTCATCCTCGATGATTTTTTCTTCACCAGCACAAAATCCCACTGGGATGTGCAGGCCAAGGGACAGCGCAGCTGGACCCAATACCGGCTGGATGTGATGACACGCGCTGCGGAGGACTTGGTCATCCAGCCGAGCAAAGCCGTCAACCCCGACGTAAAAATCATCATCAAATACCCCAATTGGTACGATCACTTTGCGGCACTGGGGTTCAATTTGGAGACGGGTCCAAACCAGTTCGACGGAATCTACACCGGAACCGAAACCCGGGATGCCGTGACCTCCGCCCAACACCTCCAACCCTATCTCAGCTACAACATCATTCGCTATTTTGAGAATCTGGCTCCGGGTCGAAACCTGGGTGGTTGGGTCGACATCTTTGGTTCGCGCTACGCGGATCGCTACGCCGAACAACTGTGGCTCACACTGATGGCAAAAGCGCCGGAAATTACCATGTTCCAGTTGGATCTCCTGTCACGTCCCATCACGCCCGACATGCGCGGCGACTGGCAGGATCAGCCAACAAGTCTCGATTTTGACACATTGCAGAGTGCCGCTGGTGATGCTCCAGCGAGTTTTGCCACTATAGCGGGTCAGACGTTCCAAACCCTTGATTCCCTGATCAAGGAACTGGGCACACCCTTTGGGCTGAAATCCTACAAACCCCATCATTCCGTCGGTGAAGCCTTTCTGCAGAATTTTCTGGGCATGGCAGGATTTCCGATGGAAATGGTCCCGGAGTTTCCGAAAACCGAACCCGTCGTGCTGCTGACCGCACAGGCAGCGGATGATCCCACCATCCTATCCAAAATCACCGAACACCTGAGTGAAGGAAAGAAAGTCATCATTACATCGGGGTTGCTCCAGCAGTTGCAACATCGCGGACTGCACCACATTGCCGAAATCGAGCATTCGGGACGCATTGCTCTGGCAGACCGTTATGTCGTCGGTCGTCGCCTTGTGCAGGGCGGACAGTCCATCCTGATTCCACAAATCACCTACCGAACCAATGATTCATGGGAACTCGTGTCCGCGATCCGTGGCGACAATGGTTGGCCGTTGCTGCACGATGCGGACTATCTCGACGGTCAACTCTACGTGTTGACGATCCCCGAGAATTTCGCGGATTTCTACCACATCGCTCCCGAGGCACTAAACGCCATGCGTGCGATCCTCACCGATCATTTGCCATTTCAACTGGAAGGACCCGCAAAAATAAGCCTTCTGATCTACGACAATGACACTTTCATCGTGAATTCGTTCCTCGACGAACCCACCGATGTCGCCGTGTGCATGAATCTCGACGCCGAATCCGTGCACGACCTGCTGAGCGAGCAGTTGCTGCCACTTGAGACCCGACTTCGCGCTAGTCGCTGGGATCAGGAACCTACACCGCACAAAAAGATTGTGCAGTTTCGCATCCCACCCCATTCCTTCCGTGCCTTTCGAGTCAATCGCCAGTGACTGCCCGGAAAAATAAAATCGGTCCATCGCTTAAGGCGCAGGCACTCGCCCAACATATCTCTTTTGCATGGGCATCCTCTGCCCGGAAATCCACACGTTTGTTCGCTTTCAGTTCACTGCAAGTGGGTCGAGTGTGAAGGATTTACGGGTTGCTGTTGAGTGAGGCAGTGAATTGCGCCGCCCTCGGTGATCAAGTCCCGGCAGTCCACGGCTTCAAGGCGATGATCGGGAAAACACTCGCCCAACACTCCCATCGCATGGGCGTCATTGCGGGGTTGTCCATATTGCGGCACGAAGACCCACTCATTGTAGATCAGGAAATTACCGTAGGTGGCGGGACAGGCTTCGCCGTCATTGATGACGGGTTCTGGCATGGGCAAATCGATCCCGTCAAAATGCCCACCCGTGAGCGTGCGAAAGCCTTGGAGCTGCTCGCGAATCGACTGTAGCGCACGATACTGGGGATGACGTGCATTGGACTCCGTGCAGACCACCATGGTTTCGGGTTTCACAAATCGTGCAAACATGTCCACATGACCGTCAGTATCATCCTCCGCAAGTCCTTCGCTGAACCACAATGCCTGCTGGCAACCCAGGTGTTCGAGCAACCACGATTCGATCCTGCGCTTGTCGATGCCCGCGTTGCGGTTCGGGTTGAGCCAAACCGATTCCGTGAGCAGGACTGTGCCAGCTCCGTCCACTTCCAGTCCGCCGCCCTCGCCAACAAACGGACTGGCAATGCGTTCGACCCCGAGCGATTCGAGCATTCGTGAAGCAACCTGGTTGTCCAGTGACCACGGCTGGTATTTGTTTCCCCAGGCATTAAAGTTCCAATCGAGTCCTGCCAGCGACCCCGAACGACGGTCCTGCACAAAACTCGGTCCGTGGTCACGGCACCAGGCATCGTTGTTGGGAATGCCAGACAGATGCAAAGCCTCACGGTGCAACCCGGGCACCATCGACAGTAAGGCGTTCGTTCGCTCATTCCCCGGAGCCAGCCCGTTGATTCCAACCCTCGAAGTTTCGGAAACCAAAGCTGCGATGCGCAGGATTTCGCGCTGTACCCGATCCAGCTTGCCAGGCCAGAGGTGAGTGGCAGTTGGCCAGGAAAACCACAGGCATTCCTGAGGCTCCCACTCGGCAGGCATGCGAAAGTGCGACGGCATATCTTCAGACAGCTTGTTCATAAGGAAATCTCAACCAGCAACAATTGGCCAACGGTTCATGTACATTTTTCACTCACTCCACAATACGTCGGGTGAGCTCGCCATAGGCATCCACGCGACGGTCACGGAAGAAGGGCCACATGCGACGAAACGCATCCTGAGCTTCACGGTCCAGCGTCGCGAGCACCACCTGTTCCTCCGATGAACTGCCCTTGGCAAGGATGGAACCGTAGAAGTCGGAAACAAAAGACTGGCCCCAAAAATGGGTATCCCCTTCGCGCCCCACACGATTGCAGGCGGCAATGTAACAACCGTTTGCAACACCGTGTCCACGCTGCACGGTCTCCCATGCCTGATGCTGACGATAGCCAAGTGCTTCCGCTTCCTCATCGAGTCTGCCGATGGCGGTAGGATAAAAAATCACGCGCGCTCCGCGCAGAGCCATCAGGCGGGCGGCTTCGGGATACCACTGATCCCAGCAGATCAGAACACCCATTTTTCCCCAGGGAGTATCAAAAACAGGCCAGCCCAGATCTCCTGGCGCAAAGAAGAATTTTTCCTCAAACCCGGGATCCTGCGGAATGTGCATCTTGCGGTATTTGAGAACGGTTTCCCCCTGCGGTCCCAGCACCACAACCGTGTTGTAGTAGACCGTTCCGTGCACGGATTCGAAAATCGGCACAATCAGGTAGATGCCGAGTTCCTGCGACAAGTCGGCCAGAGCCTGCGTTGTCGGCCCCGGCACAGGCTCTGCCAGATCAAATAGTGCCGGATCCTGAGTCAGGCAGAAATAGGGCGTGTGAAACAGCTCCTGCAGACAGATCACACTTGCGCCGCTCTGCGCAGCACTGCGGATGTGCGTCACAGTCTTTTCAATAACAGCCTGCTTGCTCGCTTCGGTGGTCGTTTGAATCAGGGCAATGGTGACAGTGCTCATGCGCAATTCAGGGGTTCGGGTTTGGCTTTCACTTCGATGGCAACTTCAAGATTGTTCGAATCCATGCACTTGCGGCTGACCACCTCACAAAACTTCTGCATGCGCAAGGTGTTCACGCGATAACAAATCGACGTGCCGCAGCTTTCCGAATCGAGCAATCCGCACTGCTTCAGCTCCTTGAGGTGACGGGAAACCGCCGGTTGAGAGAGTGGCAGCGCACCAATGATCGGGGCGCAGGTACTCGATCCTTTTTCATTGAGGAAACGGATGATCGCAATGCGCGCAGGGTGCGAAAGCGCCTTGGCAGTTTCGGCCAGCGCAATCAGCTCCGGATCAAATTCGTTTGACTTGTCAGGCATATATTTAATATGTCGAATATTAAATCAATACATTCACAACGCAACCTAAACCATGAGTCACGAAATTACCAACTTTGAAACCGATGTTCTCGCATCAAGCAATTCCACTCCCGTCCTGGTCGACTTCTGGGCACCCTGGTGCGGACCCTGCCGCATGCTCGGACCCGTGCTCGATGAACTCGCCTCGGAGTCCGGCGGCACCTGGAAACTGGCGAAAGTGAATGTCGACAACCATCAGCGCGAGGCAGCCATGTTTCAAGTGCGCTCCATCCCCAGTGTGAAACTGATCCACCAGGGTAAGGTGCTCGCCGAATTCACCGGTGCTGCCCCCAAGGAACAGATTTCAGCTTGGTTGAAGCAAAAGCTGCCAGCCGCCTGAAGGGTCTCAGCGAGCGGGCACGGCCATGCGCCGACGCCCCGCTCCGCGCGGGACTCCGTCACCGTCCTCGCTGGCTTCCACCACCGATTCATACAGCTTTTCGAAGGTTTCTGAGTCCAGCTGCTGAAATCCGGCTGAAAGAATGCGCTTGTTCAATTCGTGAATGGGCAAATCCGCAATCGCTGGAGGAACCCACAGGTCGATGTCTGGATCCAGCGCCGAACGAATGCTCTGCTGCACCTGGATTTGCTCATCCGCACTGAAGCGATCACCTCCCGTGACACCCAATCGATTCGCCATCGCCTCAGTGACCCGCTCTACACCGCGATCCCGCTGCTCCGCTTCCATCGCCTCACGGACAGCCTTTTGTTGCTCGGACAGCAGACTGGTCAGTGCCAGTTCATAGTCAAACTGCTCCAGCTCAGCAAACAGGTTGGAGGATTCTTCCTCGGTCAGCACTCCCATGCCTCGCAACATCATCAGGCGACGCTGTGCATCGCGTTTTTCCACCAGTCGCGACAATTCCATTGCCTGCTCTGGAGTCAATCCAAGCGATTCAATCAACTGATTCTGCTCCCGTTCACTACGGCGCGCAAAGCGCGAGGATTCCGTCGAAAAAATCACTCCTTCCGTCCACTGTCGCTTTAATCGACGCAATTGGGCTTCGGAGGGTTCGGATTCGACAAAGGCTTCATTTTCGGACACTTGCTTCAGCTGTTCAAGCTGAGCTTCCAACTGCTCGATGCGTTCAATCAGCACCTCCCGGCTGGGTTCCTCGAGAATCCCTTCATCGCGGGCCTCCGGCATGGTTACAGGATTTACCTGCTTGAGCGCAACGGCGTCATCCGGTGCCATCCACACTGTTACCATACCAGCCCCGGCCAATGACCCGAGCAGGAATATCCCCATCCACACTGCCACGCTCTGCTTCATCTGTTATTCCTTTCGATTACCTCTCATGCTAGGCACAATGCACCTGGGACGGAAGTCGAAAACCGGATATTCGCTACACCGCACTTGCAAGCACACCTAAGTTTTATATTTGGTTTTCCTAATATAAACAAATTGACATGCCAATCTACGTATACGAAACCATTTCACAGAACGCCACCGAGCTTCCTGAGCGATTCGAAATCCGGCAGCGCATATGGGATTGACTCAAAACGGGGCTGAGGTTTGTCTCAAAAGTTTTGGATTGCGCACGCTTGCAGTGGCAATCCGGATTCAAACCGCTCAGCATTCAAAAGGAAACCGTGAAACGAAGCTTATTTCAAAAGGTATGGGAAAAGCACACCGTTCGGAAACTGTCCGACGGCCGTACGCAACTCTTGATTGGAACACACCTCATCCATGAGGTCACCAGCCCACAGGCATTTGGCATGCTTCGTGACCTCGGACTTGGGGTCAAGTTTCCTGAGCGCACATTTGCGACGGTTGACCACATCATTCCCACCGATGAAATTGCCGAACCCTTTTCCGATCCGCTGGCAGATGCCATGATCAAGGAACTGCGGAAAAATTGCCGCGAATACGGCATCACTTTTTTTGACAGCAACACTGGGAAACAGGGCATCGTGCATATCGTCGGCCCCGAACAAGGCATCACTCAACCCGGCATGACGATTGCCTGCGGGGATTCCCACACGGCTACCCACGGGGCTTTTGGCGCCATTGCCTTTGGCATCGGCACGAGTCAGGTGCGCGACATCCTGGCTACCCAGACCATGGCACTCAATCCACTCAAGGTGCGCCGCATCAACGTCGATGGCAAGCTTCGCCCGGGCGTTTATGCCAAGGACGTCATCCTGCACATCATCCGTGTGCTGGGCGTGAAGGGGGGCCTCGGCTACGCCTACGAATATGGTGGAGAAGTCTTTGACAACTTCAGTCTCGAGGAGCGCATGACGGTATGCAACATGTCCATCGAGGGCGGCGCGCGCTGCGGGTATGTCAACCCGGACGAAAAGACTTTTGCCTACCTGAAAGGGCGACCCTACTCTCCCAAGGGTGATGCATGGGAAAGGGCGGTCGAAGAGTGGCGCAGTATCGCCTCGGATGAGGGATGTGCCTATGACGACATCGTCAATATCCGCGCTGAGGACATCGCACCGACCATCACCTGGGGCATCAATCCCGGCCAGGCCATTTTCATCGACGAAACCCTTCCCCGCATTGAAGACCTGCCCGAAGCAGACAAGGAGACTGCCATTGAGGCCTATGAGCACATGAAGCTCACTCCGGGAACCCCGATCAAGGGCACCAAGATCGATGTGGTGTTCTTTGGTTCCTGCACCAACGGGCGGCTGTCCGATTTTGAAGAAGCGGCGAAGTACCTCAAGGGACGCAAAGTCGTCGACGGGATAAAGGCCATTGCAGTACCGGGATCCCAGGTGGTTTCCGCAATTGCGGAGGAAAAGGGCATTGCCTCGATCTTCCGGGAGGCCGGATTTGAATGGCGGGGTGCGGGCTGTTCGATGTGTCTGGGCATGAATCCGGATCAACTCGTGGGTGACCAGATCTGCGCGAGTTCGAGCAATCGCAACTTCAAGGGACGCCAGGGCAGCCCCACCGGACGCACGATCCTGATGAGTCCACTCATGGTCGCAGCTGCAGCCATCACCGGAGAAGTGACCGACGCACGCGAACTCTTCACCATCGAGGGCTGACTCATTCAACCCGGAATTATCTCAACACACAGGATTTCACATGGCATTGGAAAAAATCACCAAGGTTTCCGGCAAAGGCATCCCCGTCATGGGCGATGACATCGACACGGACCGCATCATCCCTGCACGTTTCATGAAGTGCGTCACTTTTGACGGGCTGGGCGAGTTTGCGTTTTACGATGCAATCAAGGAGGCACAATCCCACGGGCAAACCTTTCCGTTTGGCAGTGAGCGCTTTGCGCAGGGATCGATCTTGATCTCAGGTGCAAATTTCGGTTGCGGTTCCTCCCGTGAACACGCGCCTCAATCGCTCTATCGAGCCGGGGTTCGTGCAGTCGTTGCCCAGAGCTTTGCTGAGATCTTTTTTGGCAACTCGATCACACTCGGCATGCCCTGCGTCACCCTTCCCCGGGAAAAATTGAACGAACTGGCGGCTTTGGTGAACCAAGACCCAGCAACTGAGATCTCGTTGGATCTTGATTCACGAACGATCCGTGCGGGAGACTGGGTTGCAACCTTCGGGATGTCCGATTCGGTTCACCAGGCACTGGTGGAAGGGAAGTGGGATCCCATCGCCGAGCTGCTCGAATCCGACAGCGATGTGAAACAGGTTGCTGCCGGACTCCCCTACGTATCCGGATATTAACAGCATCCTATTTCTATCGCACCCATGGAAGGCATCATCGAAGGAGCGGGTTTTTTCATCTACCCGCTGGCAGTTTGCTCACTGCTGGCATTCATCATCATCGTTGAGCGCCTGATTGCCCTGCGCACCGCAGTGATCATCCCTGACGCGCTCGTAAATGCCTTTGTGCGGGGCGATGTGCTGGAGCAGCAAATCCACACCGGAACCGTCGGTGGAAGGATTGTCCAGTTTTACAAGGACAATCAACCCGACGAGGAGGGTCTCAAAGCGTTTGCCCGCTTGCAGGTCAACGAGATGGAACGCGGCCTTTTTGTGCTCGAAATCGTGATCGCCGCCGCTCCGCTCATCGGTCTGTTAGGCACCGTTACGGGATTGGTGGGCGTGTTTTCCGGGTTTTCAGAAACCACGGGCATGCCGGACCCCACAGCTTTTGTGGAAGGCATCGCGCTGGCACTCTCAACGACAGTGCTCGGACTGAGCATCGCAATCCCTGCGCTCGTTGGCAACGCACTGCTGTTCCGGCGGGTCGAATCGCTGGCCGCCCGCATTGAGGTGGGTGTGGAGCGTCTGAATGACCTCACCCGAAAATCTGCTGCCAACCTGAGCTGATAAAGGAATCTCATGAGCCTGATCAAACGCCGACGTCACAAAGCGGGGATCAATATCGTTCCGTTGGTGGATGTGCTCATGGTACTCATTTTCTTTTTCCTCATGACCATGCAGTTTCGCAACATGGACGTGCTCAACATCACGCCACCAAAGATCGAAACCGCAGGTGAGAATCAACTCACGGATCAGATCCTCATCGCCCTAAGCCCGGAAGGGGATTTTTTCCTGAACAACCAGCTGGTGACCGAGCAAGTGCTCATCCAGGCGTTGACGATTGCCGGTGAGCAAAATCCGGATCAAGCCATTCTCCTGGTCTCCGACGAGGAAACTCCGTTGAAATACGTCACCCGGGTGATGGATCTTTGTCGCCAAAACAAGCTGAACAAAATTCGCCTGAAGTCTAGATAACCACGCTTCGGGAAGCAGGTTGTTCGCACGCCAATATCCCAGACACACGTTCCCGCGTTCCGCACAAGCCTTTCTCACACAACATGTTCACGGTGGACCTCAGTTTTTTTGTCAGCATCGCCATTTACAGTGGTCTTGCGGTCATCGCCGTGCTCTGGGTCTATTACGATACGTATGGAAAGACCATTCACGCAGAAAAGCGCAATCGGGACGTCTTTCACTGTGTGAAGTGTGGACACATCTACACCGGACCCAAAGGTGTGGAGGAAGCCCACTGTCCGCGCTGTGGCATGGATAACATCAAGTTGCGATTCTAGGGTTGATTTCACTGGAGATTCGCCCTTTAGCTAAGACGCAAATATGAGCGAATTATTAGCTGTTCTGGACTTCGGTTCGCAATACACCCAGGTCATCGCACGCAGGATTCGGGAAAACAAGGTCTACTCGAAAATTTTTCGGTATGACGTCAGCGCACAAACACTCCGCGAGGAAGGGGTCAAGGGCATTATACTTTCCGGCGGACCCTCCAGCGTGCTGCGCAAGGACGCACCCCTGCCAGATGCTGCGATCTTCGAACTTGGCGTTCCGGTCATGGGCATCTGCTACGGCGTTCAATTGATGGCCCATTTGCTGGGGGGAGAGGTGCAGCCGAGCAAGGAGCGTGAATTTGGGCGCGGAACCCTTCACCTGCAGGCAGAATCTCCCTTGTTCAAGGGACTGCCAACCACATTCAAGGTCTGGAACTCCCACGGCGACCGCCTTGAGAAAATGCCTGTCGGTTTCAAAACCATCGCCACCACAGAGAATGCTCCGTTTGCCGTTATCGAAAACCACTCCAAGGGGTTCTATGGTCTGCAGTTCCACCCTGAGGTGGTGCACAGTGACCACGGCAACGATATCATTCAGAATTTCCTGACTCAGGTCTGCGGCTTTAAGGCAGACTGGGTGATGACACACTTTATCGATGAAAAGGTCGAAGAAATCCGCGCAACCGTTGGGGACCGCAAGGTTGTGCTCGGCTTGAGCGGTGGTGTCGATTCATCCGTTGCGGCCGCCCTCATCCACAAAGCCATCGGAGACCAGCTGAAGTGTGTCTTCGTGGATAACGGCCTGTTGCGTAAGAATGAGCGTGCTGGTGTGGAAAAACTGTTTGGTGACAATTTTTCGATGGACCTGACCACCGTCGATGCATCCGAAACATTTCTCTCACGCCTGGCAGGTGTAACCGACCCGGAAACCAAGCGGAAAATCATCGGCAATACCTTTGTGGAGGTGTTTGACCAGTCCATCGCCGACCTGCCAGAGGTAGCATTTCTCGCTCAGGGAACCCTCTACCCCGACATCATTGAAAGTGTCCCGATCGGGGGAAATCCGGCCGCACTGATCAAGTCCCACCACAACGTCGGAGGACTGCCCGAGAACATGAAACTGCGCTTGCTCGAACCGCTCAACGCCCTCTTTAAAGATGAGGTGCGCCTGCTCGGTGAAGCACTCGGATTGCCCAAATCCGTGGTGTGGCGACAACCGTTTCCCGGCCCCGGACTCGCTGTTCGGGTGATGGGTGAAATCACACGCGAGCGTTTGGAGATTCTACGGGAGGCTGACGCGATTCTGCAGGATGAAATGCGCGCTGCCGACTGGTATTACCGCGTCTGGCAGTCCTTCTGCGTCTTTTTGCCCGTGCGCACCGTAGGTGTCATGGGAGATGAACGCACTTACGACTACGTGATCGCACTGCGCTGCGTAGAAAGCCAGGACGCGATGACGGCAGACTGGACCCGCCTTCCCTACGACCTGCTGGGCAAAGTTTCCACCCGTATCATCAACGAGGTTAAGGGTGTCAATCGCGTCGTTTACGACATCAGCTCCAAGCCTCCCGGTACCATCGAATGGGAGTGATTTCAATCCAACATACCTTCCCACCATTGCATGCTATGAAACCCACCTTCCTTTGCACATTTCTATTGCTCGGCATTGTTTCAACGACCGCCCAAGCTTCCATGGAATCCGTTGAAACCACGGTCACCAAGGCCCGTGAGTATCTCGGAGGTGATGCAAAACTCAATGCCATTCACTCGCTGCAATACCGCGGTACGGTTACCCTTTACCAGGGCAAGGATGCTGAGGGCAATGACCGTGAGCCGCTTGTGGGAGATGCCATCCTCTCATTCCAAAAGCCATCGAGTCAGAAGATTGAGTTTCACTTCCCGGAGCAGTCGCTGGTGACGGGCTTCAATGGATACGAAGGTTACGAGTATCTCGAAATTCAGCAGGAAGTGGGCGACCCCATGAGAAATGTTCGCTCCATCGGAGGAGAAGAGCTGCGCCGCAATAAGGCAGCTGCGATCGAAAATCTGCGCTTTTTCCGTCCCTTTGAGTTCTCCGAAACCAACGTGAAGGACCATGGAACTACCGAAGAAGCTGGCAAATCGGCACACCGGATTGATTTCATTCACAACGGGAAATTCATCTTCAGTCGCCTGTTTGACACCGAAACCGGCGACCTGCTTCGCACCGATCTGGATACCGGTATGGTAACATATGAAACAGGAGAAATGTGGGTCGAAGGCGTTCGATTCTCCACCCACACCCGCGGTGTTCTCAATGGTGAAACCCGCTACGAAATGATCTTCGAAACCATCGTGATCAATCCAGAACTTGCACCGGACCTCTTCGACTACCCGATGTTCTGATCCGGAACCGCCCACCATTCATTCCGACCATGTCCGTATATCAGGCCGACGACCCCAGCATCCTGAAGGTGCTCGCAGACTTCGAATCCACGATGTCGCGCAGCTCCGAGATCCCGGAACGGGTCGAACACATCCTTTCCGAGGTACGCAGTCGAGGGGACGCGGCACTGCTTGAGTTCACCCAGCGCTTTGACGGAGTACGACTGACGCTCGATACTCTGCGCGTCACCGAAGCCGAGCTGGAAGCCGGACTGCAAAGCCTGTCACCGGAACAGATCGAACACATCCAGCAGGCCAAACTACAGATCGAAACCTTTCATCGGCAAACCCTTCCGGAGAACTGGCAATACAGCAATGCCCAGGGTGCTACTGTTGGAGAACGTTTCTATCCCATCGCATCGGTCGGCCTCTATGTTCCCGGCGGTTCCGTGCCGCTTGTCTCATCGGTGCTGATGTCAGCCGTGCTCGCCAAAATTGCAGGCAACCCACGAATCGTCGTGGTGACCCCTCCCCTGCCCGACGGAACACTCGCGCCTGGCATGCTCGCAGCCTTGAAGATCTGTGGCATCACTGAGATTTATAAAGTCGGCGGTGCACAGGCAATTGCCGCGCTTGCCTACGGAACGGCAACCATCGAACGTGTCGACAAACTCTTCGGTCCCGGGAATGCATACGTATTGGAAGCCAAGCGACAGGTCTTCGGACAAGTGGGCGTCGACCTGCTGCCCGGCCCCAGTGAAGTCGCCATCGTAGCCGACAACACAGCCAATCCTGCATGGGTAGCAGCAGACCTGCTCGCGCAGGCCGAGCACGGGTCCGGGAAAGAACGCATTCTGCTCCTCTCGCAGGGCCAGGCTCTGCTCGGTCAGATTCTCGCAGAAATCGAACGCCAACTGCCCGGGCGCAGTCACGCCAATGCCATTCGCACGGTCGTGGATTCACGTTTTCTGAAAATCATCTACTCGCAGCCCCACGAGGCTGTTTCCGTGCTCAACGCATTCGCTCCCGAACATCTGGAACTTCAAGTCGAAGAAGAATCGCTTGAGTATTTCATGCGCTATGTCACCACAGCCGGAGCGATGTTGCTCGGCCACCATACGCCAACCGTTTTGGGCGATTTCACTGCCGGCCCCAGTCACACACTGCCAACCGGTGGAGCGGGACGCTTCATGAGTGGAATGCAGTTGGGAGACTTTTTGCGGCGCACCAGCGTGGTGAAGTATGGTCCGGACTCCCTGCCAAAGGCACAGCCCGTCGTCGCTACCTTCGCCGAACTTGAGCAACTGGATGCCCACGGTCGCTCCCTGCAGATTCGCCTGGATTCCTGAACGGGCTGCTGGAGTTCGCGCGACACCACCCTTCGCATTTTCACGTGCCATCTCATTCGCCCATCATTCTGGCTTCACAGTCTCCCCGACGCCGGGAGCTGCTCAAGCGCTTGGTGCCGGAGTTTGAGGTCCAGGCGGCAGCGGTTGACGAAGTTCTGGTTCATGAAGACGGTGGACCCGCGCTCGCACTGCACAATGCACAGCTCAAGGCACGTTTTATTGCCGAACTCCACCCCGACTCCTGGATTATCGGATCGGATACCGTGGTGGAGTGTGACGGACAACACCTCGCCAAACCCGAATCGCGGCATGAGGCGAAACACATGCTGCGCACATTGTCGGGGCGCAAACATCACGTGCATACGGGCGTTGCCCTGTGTTGCCAGAGCATGGCCGTGGAGGACACTGCAGTTGTGACCAGTGAGGTTGCATTCTTTCAGCTCGACGAGCAGACCCTCGAAACCTATGTCGCGACCATGCATGCCTCACACTATGCCGGGGGGTATGCGATCCAGCATCTGCTCGGCACTCTGGTTTCTGGATTCGACGGCTCCTTTACCAATGTTGTTGGGTTGCCAGTCGAACGGCTTGAAGCCATGCTAAGGCAGCGTCGTCTGCTGCCCCCACCCTCCTGAATCTCATGGATGTCTTTTTTGCAGGATTCTCCTCGGCCTTCATGGCCATGCTGCAAATCGGTATCGTGATTGCAGTTGCCGGAGTATTGGCCCGTGCGGGAGTGTTTCAGGACAGTATGATCACCGGGGCCTCCCGGGCGGTGGTCTTTTGTTTCTTGCCCTGTCTGATTTTTGACAAAATCACCCGGGGATTTGATCCAACCACAATGCCATACTGGTGGATGATTCCTGTCAGTGCGCTGGTTCTCTTTCTTGTCGGACTCACGGTCACCCTCGTACTCAACCATGTGGAATTCCTCAAAAAGCCAGACCTGCTGCCACTGGGTTTCATGCAAAATGCTGGCTATTTCTCCATTGCGATTGGAGAAACTCTGGTGCCTGAGCAATTCGACACCTGGGCAGTCTACACGTTCCTGTTCGTGCTGATATTCAACCCCTTGCTCTGGACCTTTGGCAAATACTTTGTTTCCGATAACCGTGCCACCCGATTCCAGTTTCGCCAGCTGATCACGCCTCCCCTCATGGGCGTAATTCTGGGGATCGTCATGGTTCTGAGCGGTTTGATCCAATGGGTGCCCCATCCAGCAAGGAACGCTGCTGCACTGCTTGGAAATGCCGCCGTGCCACTGTCGCTGGTGATTCTGGGAGCAACCATTGCCACCACGCCACTTCGTCTGCGAAACCATGCCCGGCTGATTCTCAAGTCCTTACTAAGCAAACTCGTGCTGATCCCCGCCATTACCCTGGGCCTGCTCCTCTGGATGGATCTTCCCGCTGAATTGAGTCTGCTGGGGCTTTTCTGGATGCTACAGGCCGCCTACCCCCAGGCCAGTAACCTCGTTCTGCAAATCCGCACCTATGGTGGCAGCGCCGAACGGGTGTGCGCAGTTTTGGTATCGGGCTATACCGTCAGTCTGCTGACCTTACCCATCTGGGTCGGTATCTGGACTTGGCTGAGCCACTGAGAGCGAACTTCCCAGAAATCACAGGCATCGCTCAAACTGTTCGATCAGCACCTCTGGATCTTCCGTGCCGACGGAAAGCCGGATCATGTTCCCATGAATCCCTGCGGCATCGAGGCATCGTCGACCTGCTTCACTCTTCAATAAATCGTAGTGTGCCAGATGGATGTAGGGACACACCAGGGTGAACTCAGTGCCAAAACTCGGCCCCTTTGCAAAAGGCAGGCAGTCGTACACCTGTTCCAGGGGTCGAGCCAGATCGAGCGTCAATACTCCACCGGGGCGATCCGGTCCCCGGGCGATCGCTGCATACGCGCCGCGAAACGCATCTGCATACGCCCAGTGCAAGTGTTTCACACCTCGGTGCGATTCCAAATAAGCAGCGACCTTGAGCGTGTTTGCATTGATGCGCTCGAGCACGTCAATGGCCTGTTCCAATGAAGCCCCCAAGCGGGCAAGATCCCTCGCATGTCCTAACGTCAACTCAACCGTCAACTGGTCCTCCAACTCACGCCCATTCGGGCGTTCGAGATTCACACTGACGGCACCAATCATGACATCTCCTTCAAAGACCGCATATTTGGTAAGGCTGCAGCAGACGATGTCGCACAAAGGACTCAGGTCCACATTCCGAGGGGAGACCAGCGACGGGTCCATTACCGTCAGAATGCCAGCCTGTTGGCAGGCTTCGCTGATGCGCGCAATCTGAGGGGTCTGTACCAGTGGATTGCTGGGTGCCTCCAGCACCAGCCCGGCGATGCGATGACCTTCGGCTTGAATGAAATCCAACAGTGCTTCCGTGTTTGCAACGTCAGTGAAGGCATGATGCCTGCCACCCGACTCAAGGTATGCATCCAGGATCTGCATTGTATCGAGGTACAGCCAGCCAACCGAAATCCAGTCCAGTCGATGCTTGGGTTTCTGCAGTTGATTGATCGCCTGAAAGGAAGCGTAAAACGCATTCATTCCACTCTTGCACGGAAGGATCGCCGATCTGACAGCGGGTGCAAACCAGCGATGCAGCAAGTAGCGAAAGCGTTCATTTGCACCCGTCATCACTTTCTGTTCCGGGAAACGCTGACGCGTGGGTTCAAGCTCCATGAGCCGTTCCTCTGCCTCTCGTGAGGAAAGTCCGGTACCCGTGTGCTGGATGTATTTGGCGAGCAGTCGTTCCGCCTCGCCCGCTCTGGCTGCCACCAATGTGGAGATGGATTGGAACTGAAAGCACTGCACATCCATCCGACACTCCCCCAATCGTTCAAGCGCATCCTGTGCCGCGTGGGGTGCAGCAAAGAAGAACGGTTGAACACTTCCTCCATCCAGGTCATGGACTGCAAGAAACCGTTCGGAAAGGATTTCAATAAAGGGGTGGCGCACAAACCGGGGATACCCCGAGCGAACTTTTGCCATCGTCTGTGGCTCTTTCTCCTCGTAGGCGATCACATCCCGAAGGGTCGGCAGACTCACGGATACGCCATGAGGCGAATCCGGAATTCGACCGCCGAGCGGAATCGACAAGGGGGTGTTCGAAGATGATGCGTTCACAATAGTGTTCCATCGTGAAAAGCTGCGCGTGTTTTGCAAGTCTGCGAAAACGCCCTCAGTTCAACACCGGCAGGGATTAGTCCACGCTATCTGTTTGCCCACGTTCGGGATCTGCTTCGAGCATCAACTGGATCACGTGCTGCAGGTTCTCGCATTTGTAGGTTTCGTACCCATCGGGTCCAAGGTGAATCAACACCTTCTGGAAAAGGGTGTCCGAATCAAAATAACCCTCACGTCGACAAATGAATTCGTAGAGATTCAACTGCAGGGAGTAGTGAATGAAATTGCAATCTGAGAGGTGGTGGATTGGAGGTAAGGCATTTTGCCACGGATTGTGTCGGGAGATTTTCTGGTTAGTCTTCCAATCATAAAGTCCGATCACCGGGCGCCCGGAATCCGTGCGTAGCTGCACGACCAGATCCACCATGCCCGAGAGCAGCAGGTCGGGCGAGGCGATCACACGCTCTGGCTGCAGAAAATCCAGCACCCGACTCATGCGCTCCACCGCCTCGTGCATGGATCGGATCAGAGCACACGTGAGCTGAGGATCATCGGAGATTCCATCAGCACTTGGATCCGTGAGGATTTCGTCGAGTTCGATCAACGTTCCATGCTCCAGAAAATGCCGCACCGCGCGTTCTGCACGCTCGTGTACCAATGTGCCGCGTTCCCGGGCGATCCGGGAGTTTTCATCCCACATGGCAAGCACCGCTTCCTGTGAAAGCCCATGTTTTTGGGCATAGCGCAGGCTGATGCGATCCCGATCAAAGACCGGAAAGAAACGGCTTATCCAAGTTGTGGCGGAAGTAAAGGCCAATTCCGGCATGCCCCGAAGGCAATAGCGGTGATCCTGCTCATAAAACTCCACCACCTGGCCCGACGGGTGAAAGTCCTGCTTCGTGGGAGCCAACTGCATCCGTATTGCCTAGCCGAGTCCATGCTCCAGCACAAGCGAGAAGTCGGAGTGCTTCGGGATCATGATCCGAATTAGACAGCCCAATCCCAAATTGAAGCATTTGTGAATCCCAGCTAATGATTTTCAATACTTAGCCGATTACCTAATTTTATGTATTGCTTGCACAACAATGGTTGTCGAAGTGCACCACCAGTTCCATTGTGTATGTTCCAGAACCTGAAGATTCGAACCAAACTACTCCTGCTCACCAGTACTCTGTTGCTGGCGATGGGATTCGTGCTCAGCGGTATCGCCTATCGCGAAGCTGGCAAAACCAGTGCTGTGCTTGTGGAACAAACCCTCACAAGCAAGCTGGAAGGGGATATCCAAAGCGCCACCCATTATGCAACACGCTTTCATGGGAACATCCGTCTAGTCGATGGTGCCCTCGTGGATGCGAAGGGAATGTCTCTTGCAGGACACAATGAATTGGTGGATGCCCTCCAGAAAGACCTGGGTGTGGTTGCGACCCTCTTTGTGCGCGAAGGACAGGACTTCAAGCGCATTTCCACCAATATCCGCGATGAGGATGGCAACCGGGTAGTGGGCACTCATCTGGGAACTCAGAGTGCTGCCTACCAACCTGTGAGGCAAAAACAGCGCTACATCGGATATGCAAACATCCTTGGAAGCTCCTACCTGTGTGCCTATGACCCGATACTGGACGCGCAGAAAAATGTGATCGGAATTCTGTTCATCGGGGTTTCCCAAGAGGCCGTCGACGGAATCATACAGTCGGGCAATCATCAGCTGCTTGTGAAACTGTCGCTTGCGTTTGTTCTGATTTTTGCAGCAACCCTGGTTGCACTCTTTTTTGTCGTGCAGATGATCACACGGCCCATTCAAGCCACTACGCGCATGCTGCAGGATATTGCAGAAGGAGAAGGTGACTTGTCCCGAAGACTCGAGCAGAACTCGCATGATGAAATCGGGGAACTCTGCCACTGGTTCAACCATTTTGTTAACAACATCCAGCAAATCATCCGTGAGGTTCAGGTGAGTTCAGAAACCCTCTCTGCAGCTTCGGAAGAATTGTCTGTCACTTCCACCCAAATCGCCTCCCATTCAACTGAGGTTAGCCAACAGTCACGTTCTGTAGCCGCAGCAGCCGAGCAGTCCAGCACCAATATCCACGCCATTTCGTCATCTGCCGAAGAAATGTCTTCGACAATGACCGTGGTCTCATCGGCAGTCGAAGAACTCAGTGCGTCCATCAGTGAGGTCACTCGCAGTTGTGAACAGGAGTCTCACATCGCCCAGCGTGCTCAAGGCGAAGCTCAGGAGACTCAGAAAATCATCGAAGAACTGAATCAAGCAGGGGTTTCGATTGGCCACATCGTAGACCTCATTCAACAAATCGCCGCTCAAACCAACCTGCTCGCTTTGAACGCAACCATCGAAGCCGCCTCAGCTGGAGAAGCAGGCAAAGGCTTTGCCGTTGTCGCAAACGAGGTGAAAGAACTCGCCAAGCAAACCGCCCAAGCCACCGACGACATTCGCAAACAGGTGGAAATGATGCAAACGAACACCGGCAATGCGGTCCGTGCCATTCAGGCGATTGGAAAGGTCGTCGGAGAAGTCAACGACCTGTCACAGGTCATTGTTCGCAGCGTGATCGAGCAAAACGATGCGGTCAGTGAAATTGCACACAATATTTCCGGTGCGAATGAAGCAACTGCAGATGTTGCTCGCAACGTTGGCGAATCCGCAACCGCTCTCACAGAAATTTCTGCAACCGTTGGTCAAGTGAACGATTCCATCGCCGAAACCACACAGGGAATTGAGCAGATCAATCGCAGTGCAGAAGAACTTGCACAACTCGCTGTCAGTCTTGGCTCCATTGTGGGTCGTTTTAAAGTGTAACGGCCTCAGACCCCACAAGATTCAATGCTCTGATGCATTGTTGCCTGCGTCCCTGCGAACCATCTGCATCGACTCGTTGAGCGCGACCTGATCCCGAAGTGCGATCAGGTCGGGATGCTGTGGAAAGCAACTCAAAAAGGTATCGCAGACCTGCATCGCCGCCGAGTAATGTTGTTGTTGGAGCCATAACTTCCCCAGGCGAACAACGTGCGCAGGTTGGCGAACCCGATTCAGCAACAAGGTTTGCAGAGCATGTATTTCGGTACGAATCCACCCCAACTGTTTTGCAATGTCTGCAAGACGCAAGTTCGCCGGGACATCCAGCGCATGTCGATCCAGTCTGCGCTCACACCATTTCAGAGAAGAAGGGGCACTGCTCAACCATGGCCAACCCGGTAACACCGGCAGGAGACGACGCCTGGATCGATGAAAATCACCTTCTGGAAACTGGAGTTTGAGCTGTGCCTCCCGCAGAAGGATGCGAAATTCGGGAACCTGCGGGCAGCGTTCCACCCACACCCGGCACCACTCGCGGGCATGTTCGGCCCGTCCGTTCCGAAGCGCTTCGCTCGCCTGGGCGTAGTGGCGTTGCAAACGCAAATCTTCGGACAAAAGGGAGGACTCCGGCGGAAGGACTAAAGGCATGGGGCAAGGGAGGAATTCTGCATGTCATGTGAGCACGTGAAGGTCGGCTCTTGCGGCACGCTCCAAGTGGGTGAGGTGATGGTGTACGAGTTCATTCGATGCACATTCCACAAGGATTCGCAACTTGTTTTCAGTACCCGAATATCGCAACAACACCCTGCCTTCCCCTTCAATCTGCGCCTCCACTTCGCGCATGGCCTTTGTAAGCGTGGGAAGGGAAGCAAGATCCCGTTTTTCGGAAACCACCAGGTTCAGCAAGTGCGAGGGGAAAAGCGCAACTTCGCTGCAAAGTTCCTGCAGAGAGCGACCCGTAGCACGCACGGTCTCCAGCAGCTTGAGTACCGCAACCAGTCCATCCCCACTGCCCAGGATATCCGCACAAATGAAGTGACCTGAGTTTTCTCCGCCCAAATGACAGCCACGTTGCCGCATGCACACGGCCACATTGCGGTCTCCCACATCCGTGCGAAGCACCGGGATTCCACCTTCCTTCAAATAAGCATCGAGCGCAAAATTACTCATCTGTGTGGTCACAAGGGCGTGATCTCCATCGCAACCAAGCGTCGGGCTGTAGCGGGCAAGTAACGCCAGGACTTGCTCTCCGGAAACCAGCTGTCCTTCTGCATTGACCACCAACACCCGGTCACCGTCACCATCATGGGCAACGCCAAGATCTGCCCCCGTCTCTTTGACGAGTTGCTGCAGCATCTCCGGATGCTCACTCCCCACAGCGCAGTTGATATTGTGTCCGTCGGGCTCACAGGCAACAGGATGCACGTCGGCACCGAGGGATTTCAGAAATAGGGGTGTAGTGTGGGATGTCGCTCCATTAGCGGCATCCACCACAATGCGCATGCCATGAAGTCGAAGATGGGAAAATGCGGCTCTGAGTCGATTCTGGTATGCCTGGGAAATGGCAAGCCCATGCTCCGTCGCCTGAAAAAGACGGGCGGGGTTCGCTGGCGGAGGTTTGAAGGATCCCGGTTCGCACGTAATAATGCACTGCTCGATCACTGCTTCTTCATCCGCTTCAAATTTGGTCCCATCCGTTCGGAAAAGTTTATAGCCATTGTCCTGCACCGGGTTGTGTGATGCGGTGATGGCGAGTCCAAGACTGGCCCCCAAATGATGGGTTGCAAAGGCGACCTGCGGCGTTGGCAACACTCCCAAATCGATGACCTGAATTCCCTGACACTCAAATCCCTGAGTAAATGCAGCAGCCAAGGCAGGGCCGGAAAAACGCGTGTCTCGAGCCATGACCACGGAATGCGAGTCAGTCGCTGTTCCATCACGCCTCCGAAGGTACTGCCCCAATCCGGCAGCAACCCGGGAGGCGAAGAGCTCTGTGATCGGATCCTCCCCGTAGGTACCGCGAATTCCGTCTGTTCCAAAAAGTGGTCCGTTCATGCGTGAGACGAGTAGAATGCAGAAATTCCGCGCACCCATTCGGCAACTTTGCCGCTCTTCAATAAGTCCCATGCGAGCACATATCCCGCCTCAAGCGAGTCGACCTTGCCGACCAGACGAAATGCGACCGCTGCGTTGATGCAGAGGGTGTGCGACAACGTTCGATTCGCTTCGCAGGACAAAACCGAACGCAGGATGCCGCTATTCGTTTCTGCGTCTCCACCCTTGAGTTCTCCAAGGGTATCCGTCGCATGTCTCGCGATCAGATCCCGCAGCTCCTGCAAGTCCTCTTCCGAAACCTGGCCAACCGGACGTATCGTGCACTCACCCACACTTGCAATCTCATCCAGAGGTTGCCCTTCAGCCAATGAGGATGCCACCACACCCGCTCGCAGTTCCATGCAGGAGAGTACCTGTGCCAGCGGCTCCACCCAGTCAGCATCATAGACCCCCATTAACAACTGGTGAGGGCGGGCAGGATTGATCAGAGGGCCGAGAATATTGAATACCGTTTTCTGTCCACGTGATGCCAGTGCCTTGCGCACAGGAACAATCGCCTTGAACGCCGGATGATATGCAGGAGCAAAAAGAAACGCGAAGTTATGCTGCTCGAGTGAAGCGAGAAGCAGGGAATCCGGTGCCTGCAGGGGAATGCCAATCGATTCGAGAAGGTCTGCCGACCCCGTCTTGGATGTGATTGAGCGATTACCATGTTTGATCACAGGCACCCCTCCTGCCGCAACAATGAGTGCCGTGGTAGTGGACACATTGAAGGTTCCGGCACGATCACCACCCGTGCCTACAATATCAATCGCACGGGGCGCGTAGGCATCCAGACCAGGGTTGCGCGCATGACCCCGAAAAAATTCTGCAAGCACTGCAACTTCCTCTGCTTGCTCTCCACGTTCCTGCCACTGTGTCAGGAAAGCGGCTTTGTGGTCATCGGAACATGCCTCATCGATCAAGCATGCACCCACATCCCGCACCATGGCGGGGTCCAGCGTACTCCCTGACTGCAAACTTGCGGTCAGGGATTGAAGAAGGAAATCAGATTTGCTCACAAGTTCGGTAGGATTGACTCTTTCTTGACATTGTCAACGTATTGGCTTTCTAGGAGGGCAATTCCTATGCATTGCTTCCGTTCCGTCCTTCCTCATCCGCGTCTGTGGAAGCTGCCACTCCGGTGTGCGTTCCTGGGGTTCATCCTCTTTGGTTCGCTGCTTACCTGCTCCATGGCGCAGACCGAAACTTCAGAAGCCGGAACTCCAGCCGTTGAAGCAAGTCCAGATCTGATGCTGCCTGGCCTGACCCGCAGCGATGCAGTCGTGCTCGGAGTGGTTGAAGGTTTGACCGAATACCTTCCGGTATCATCCACAGGACACCTCATTCTGGCCGATCACCTGCTCCATCGGGAAAGGACAGTCCCTTTATCCCTTGCACATGAACAGGCTCGCTCAGCCTACCTTATTGTGATCCAGGGAGGTGCCATCCTGGCGGTACTGCTGCTGTATTGGCGCAAGCTCCTGACGATCCTGCTGGGCTTGCTCGGACGAGATCGGGAGGGTCTCCAACTCGGACTCAAGATAGGGATCGCATTTATTCCGGCGGCCGCCCTTGGCCTGATGCTCGGTGATTGGATCGAATCAAGCCTCTTCAACCCTAGATCTGTGGCAATCGGCCTGGTGATGGGTTCGATCATCATGGTGGGGGCAGAATGGTATCGGAAGCATCGTCAAGGCACTGCCGGTCACCTGGAGTCATCTCCGGATTCCCTTCAGTCGCTCAGCTATCGGGGTGCACTTACCGTCGGCTGCATGCAATGCCTGGCTCTGTGCCCGGGAATGAGTCGGTCGATGGTCACAATCGTGGGAGGATACGTTGCCGGACTCACCGCACGCGCATCAGCCGAATTCAGTTTTCTGTTGGGATTGCTCACACTTTCCGCAGCATCCCTCTACAGTCTGGTGCGCTCCTGGGGACCCGTAACCGCAACCCTGGAACTGGATGCCGTGCTGATCGGCATCGCAGTTGCAACCGTTGTTGCCATGCTCGCCGTCAAATGGTTTGTGAGCTACCTCTCCCGTCATGGATTGCTGCTGTTTGCCCTGTATCGACTGCTTCTGGCGGCAGCGATCGGCTGGTTCCTCTGGGACTCCTAAGGGCATTATTTTCACGCGCTGCCCTGGAAACACACTTGACGAGCCATTCGAAAGGTCTATCGTAATTCTCTTTTTTCAACGATAAACCCGCTAAAACAGAGCCAAACCTATGGGTCAGCCAAAACGCAAACAATCCAAGTCCAGAAGCCGCACACGCCGTGGTGCCAACCGCTACGTTGCCCCCCAGCTTGCGAAGGATCCAACGGACGACACGCTTTTCATGCCGCATCGTGTGAACCCTGCCAACGGCATGTACCGTGGCCGCCAGGTGATCGACACCGACGCCTGAACCCGTTAAAACGCTTTGCCGCCCGAAGCCTTCGGGCGATACAATCTGCATGAAGGAAGAGGTGCGTGGCAGCCTTGCTGTAGACGCAATGGGGAGTGACAAAGGCCCTGTTGAGGTCGTGCAAGGACTCAAACTGGCGCTTGACGCGATGGCGTCAACAACCCCACGGATGGATCCCATCCTGTTGGTAGGTCGTCAGGAGGAACTGGAACCCGCTCTGTCGAGTGAAAATCTCGCGCAGGATCCCCGAGTGCGCATCGTTCATGCTGACGATGTGATCGGCATGGACGAGAAGCCGATGCAGGCGATCAAAAAGAAGCGCAATGCTTCCATGATGATCGCCCTCGACCTCGTGAAATCCGGTTCTGCACAGGCCATTCTGAGCTGCGGAAACACGGGTGCCCTGATGGGGGGAGGTACAATCAAGCTTCGCGCGCTTGAGGGAGTTGACCGCCCAGCTCTTGCAACCATCATCCCGGGATTGCGAAAATTCACAGTGCTGATCGATTCGGGGGCCAATCCAGATGCCACTCCCGTTCACCTCTGTCACAATGCCGTGCTTGGTTCTCACTTTGCACGTGTTGTACTCGGCATCGATGAACCCAAGGTTGGTTTGCTGACCATTGGAACCGAAGAGGGCAAAGGCGGCGAGCGGGTCACTGAAACGCACCACCTCATGCGATCCATCAAGGGATTGATCCGATACGACGGATTGGTGGAAGGCTATCATCTCTTTGATGGCGAAGCCGATGTGATCGTTTGCGATGGATTTGTTGGCAATGTCGTCTTAAAGGCATGCGAATCCTTGTTCCACGTCATCGGAGATTACCTCAAACAGGAAATCACAGCTACTCCCATGCGGAAACTTGGTGCAATGTTATCTCGCGGTGCCTTTCGCAACCTGAAGGACCACTTCAGTCCATCCGAATATGGTGCAGCACCCTTCCTTGGGCTGAAAGCCCCTGTTTTTAAATCTCATGGATCATCAGACCGCCATGCCATCGCAGGCGGTATCAAGGTGGCCCTCAATGTCGTGCAACACGATATGACTGAACGCATCCTCGAGGATATCCGGGGAGTCAATCGCATGATTCAGCCTCCCCAGCGGGACTGAATTGCAACCACACAGCGGATTTTTAAGAGTTGATTGTATGGGCGTTTTTCCTCTTAAAGTTATCGCACGTCGCCCGACCGTGTCGGTCACTGTCCCTTCTGCTGGCGCAACGCCCCAGGTATTTGAATGAATTCCAAAACACATTCCATTGTCATCCGCGGCATGGGTTCTTCCGTTCCGGAAACCCGACTCACCAACGAAGATCTGACCAAGATCGTCGACACCAATGATGAGTGGATCACTGCTCGAACTGGCATCAAGGAGCGCAGAGTCGCAGGCGACGATCTACAGGTGAGTGATCTGGCAGTCAATGCCTCCCGCAACGCACTGAACGAGGCTGGGCTGCGCCCCGAAGATATTGATTTGATCGTGGTGGCCACGCTGACCTCAGAAATGATTTCACCGGCAACGGCATGCCTCGTGCAGCAAAAGCTCGGATGTCGGCCAATCCCGGCATTTGATATCAACGCAGCTTGCAGTGGGTTCATCTATGGACTCGAGGTCGCCACTGCCATGATGGAAGGCGGAAATTATCAGCATGCACTGCTCATCGGGGTGGAGAAGTTAACAGCCGTGACGGACTACGAAGACCGGGGGACCTGCATCCTCTTTGGAGATGGAGCAGGTGCAGCGGTACTTTCGCGGGTTGATGAACCGGGTTTTGGAGTGCTGGGCTGCCGCATCGGTGCGGATGGTTCAAACGCTCCCTTGATTCACATTCCGGGTGGAGGCTCTGCCAAGCCCGCAACCGAGGAATCCGTGCGTCAGCGCGAACACTATCTCAAAATGAATGGGAAAGAAGTCTTCAAGCTGGCCGTTCGAGCCATGGGCAATGCGGGGCTTTCCATCCTCCGCGAGCAGGGGATTGACCCTGCGGAACTCAAGTGCCTCATTCCTCATCAGGCGAATATTCGCATCATCGACGCACTCTCCCGCAGCCTGGAGATTCCGATGGAGACCATTTTTGTTAACATTCAGAAATACGGAAACACCTCAGCCGCTTCGATTCCGATTGCACTGGATGAAGCCAAAATTGAACGAAATTTCAAGCGAGGCGATCCTATCCTACTGGTAGCATTTGGAGCAGGATTGACTTGGGCTGCTTCTGTGATCAGATGGTATTAATCAGCACAATGGAACGATTTAGACACATTCGAAAATACGGCGTTTTTGCGCTGGCTCTCCTTTTACTCTCCCAGTCGAGTGTGTACGCGCTTTCCTGGAACCCGCTCAAATGGTTCTCCGGTGACGATGAATCCGAACGGCGTCCTGCCTATTTTGTCACCCCGGAAGAACAGGCCATTGCAAACGAACTGTTTCAACAGGCAGTCTCTTTGGAACATGAAGGCCGACGGGGCAAGGCGATGGATCTCTACGAAAAAATCGCGAAGGACTACGCCTACTCTGCTGTTGCACCGCGAGCACTGTTCAACTGGGCGCAAATTTACGAGGATACCCACCGTTTCAAGAAAGCATTTCTGATGATGCAGAACATCATCCTTCTCTACCCCGAATACGAGGGGTTTGATGAAGTGATCGGCGCCCAATACGACATTGCTACCCGAATTATGGAAGGGGATCGGGAAAAGATGTGGGGCGTGATTCCCATGTTTCGCTACTACACTCGCGCGATCCAGTTTTTTCAGGTCATCGCACGCAACGCCCCCTACAGTGACTATGCCCCGCTTTCACTCATGAACATTGCGCTGGTTGCCAAGGATCTCGACAAGGAGGCAACCGCAATTGATGCGCTTGATCAGTTGATCAATTTTTACCCGGACCATGAGTTGACCTCTGATGCCTATTTCCTGCTGGCCGAAGTGTTTTCGGAACTGATCGACGGTGCCAACTACGATCAGGGTTCCACACGGGAAGCGATCAGTTATTATGAGGACTTTCTGATTCTCTTTCCCGACAGTGAACTGGTGCCGCAGGCCGAAGAAGGCTTGCGCGAGGTCAATGAAATTTACGCCCAAAGCAAGTTCCTGATGGGAGAATACTATCTGCGGCACATCCGCAACGAAACCGCAGCCCTCGCACTGTACAATGAAACCATTACCGTGGCTCCCAGTTCAGAAACTGCGCGCCGTGCCCGCGAACGCATTGACCAGATCAACGAACGCGTCATTGAGGTGGACATCGTCGGAGCGGGTTCCTGAAGGTGGCAGCATTGGGAAGGCGCTCATGAATGCAGTGCTGCGTGCGAGGTTCTGGCTACCCATGCTCGCCTTATCAACGCTTCTGAATGCGTGCAGTCATTACCAAATGGGGCGTCCGGGAGTTGACGCAACGTCAGCCCCCGTTCGGGTATGGATCGCTCCCGTCATCATGGATGCCGTTGTAGCGGATGTAATGGTGCCGTTGCAGCGTGAATTGCGCGAGCAGGTCATTCGCAACCCCTCGATGCAGTTGGTCAATTCCCCGGGACTCGCAGATGCGCGCCTGCATGTCATTGTTGACCAGCTGCTCCGTGAAACTCTGGCACGCCGCTCAGACGATACAGGTCTCGCCGATGTCATGCGGCTCGAACTGGTATTGCGCTATGAACTCGAAGATGCAGAGGGTCAGGTGACTCGTGAAGGTGTCGTGGATGCGGGCGGTCCCATTTTCCGTGAGGCCGGGTTTGCCGAATCTGCACGTCAACGCCTGCCTGCGATTCTGAATGAACTCGCACGGGATATCTTGCAAGAGGCCTTTTTCGACTGGTAGCATGCGCGCCTGATGAAACCTTCCCTTGCATTTGGAACACGGTGCATCGCACCCTCCATCCTTGCCGGAAATCACGCCAATCTCAGTTCGGGGCTGCGGGAGATTGAGTCTGCCGGAGCCCGGTGGGTCCACATTGACATCATGGATGGGCACTTTGTTCCGAACCTCACTTTCGGACCCAAAACGGTTGAAGACATCCGCGCCGATACCCCTCTATTTCTGGATGTGCACCTGATGCTTGAAGCCCCCCATCGCCATGTGCAGGCATTTCTTGATGCCGGAGCCAACTTGGTGAGCATCCATGTCGAACCCGAATACGACATCGAATCCACACTTCGACAGATCCGCGAAGCTGGAGTACATGCAGGCATCGTGCTCAATCCCGATACTGCGGTATCCGCTGTTCTTCCCTTTCTGGATCACGTCGATCTGGTGCTTCAGATGACCGTGTTTCCTGGCTTCGGCGGACAATCCTTTATCGAATCCACACTTCCAAATCTTCGCAAACTACAACAACTGCGTCGTGAGCGAAATCTCCCCTTCCGCATCGAAGTCGATGGAGGTATCGATCTGCAAACGCTGAAGCTCGTCAGGGAAGCCGGTGCTGATACGTTTGTTTCGGGCAGTGCATTCTTCAAAAGTCCCGACAAGCGATCCTTTGTTTCAACCTTTGAAACCTGATCCAACCCAAACCCATCACGTCTCATGATTATCGGCGTCGTCAAAGAAATCAAAAAGGATGAAAACCGCGTTTCGCTCGTTCCGGTGGGAGCGGAAATCCTCACCCAGCGAGGACATCAGGTACTCGTCGAGGCCAACGCAGGCCTCAACAGTGGATTTCCCGACTCCGAGTATGCCGCATCGGGAGCTGAGACAGGGCTGACCGCCGAAGCTGTTTTTGCAAAAGCCGACCTCATTCTGAAAGTAAAGGAACCACTCGAAGCTGAGTATGCGCTTATCCGACCCGGGCAAATCGTCTTTACTTACTTTCATTTTGCTGCGTCTCAGGAGCTGACCCACGCCATCGTGGCATCCGGGGCGACAGCTGTTGCCTACGAAACCATCGAAACAAGCGATGGACGTTTGCCCCTGCTGACACCCATGAGCGAGGTGGCCGGAAAAATGTCCGTTCAGCAAGCTGCCAAATACCTCGAGCGCGAGCACGGCGGTCGTGGCGTGCTGATTGGCGGAGTTCCCGGAGTTGAACC
>JBEGIR010000085.1 GCA_040224245.1 Puniceicoccaceae bacterium
TACCAGATGCTGGCCGCCCTGTACCTGAGCTTTCCCCACGACTCAGCATCGCAATACCGGCGCGAACTCAACCTGCTCGATGCCACCGCGCGGATTTCCTACTCCCACAGGGGTATCCACTTTCAGCGCGAATTTTTCAGCAGTTTCCCCGACCAGGTGATGGGTATTCGCCTCAGTGCGGACCAGAAGGGCGCACTCGACTTCACGGTCTCGTTGCGGCGCCCACAGACCTCTGCCACTGTGAGTCATCCTGCAGCAAATCGCATCCTGCTAAGTGGACAAATGCAGGAACCGTATGGGGCTGAGGGGCTGCGCTATGCGACCTTGCTCTCCATTGAACTGAGGGAAGGTACGATCCAATCCCTCGAGGATGGCTCCCTCTCGATCAGTGGTGCTGACGAAGCGATTCTCTGGATCACGACCGCCACCAACTACGCCGGGATGCTCTCCTATCCCAACTTTCTCAGCAATGACGATCCCGTGACAACTGTGACGCACACTCTCGACGGACTCGATCTATCCGACTGGAGCACCCTGCACCAGCGGCATGTTCACGATCACCGCTCGCTCTACGAGCGCACCACGCTCAAGCTCTATCCTGACAGTGCCAACCCCGCCGCCCCGCTGCCCACCGACCAGCGCCTGCAGCGTGTGATCGAGGGCAGTCCCGACCCGGTGCTCGATCAGCTCTATTTCAATTTTGGCAAATACCTGCTCATTGCCTCCTCCCGTCCCGGGGCACTGCCCGCCAATCTTCAGGGACTGTGGTCCGATGCGATCTGGGATGCGAAGGAGCAATCCTGGAACTACTACACGCCCTGGAACGGAGACTACCATACCAACATCAATGTGCAGATGAATTACTGGCCCGCTCAAGTGCTGCAGCTCTTTGAGTGCGCCGAGCCTCTCAATGACCTGATCCGTGGCATGGTGGCACCCGGAGAGCAGACAGCACGCATCCAGCATGCCTGTGGTGGATGGACGGTGCACACCCTGCACAATGTCTGGGGTTCCACAGTGCCGGGAGGCTGGGCAACATGGGGTCACTTCCCGATGGCTGGACCATGGATGACCTCCCACCTCTGGGAACATTACCGCTTCACACAGGACGAAGCCTTCCTTGCTTCCGTTTGGCCAGTGATCGAAGGTTCCGCACGCTTTGTGATGGATTGGCTCGTGCAGGATCCGGAAACAGGGAAATGGGTATCCGGACCGTCTGCTTCCCCCGAAAACAAATATACCCTGCCCGATGGCACCGAAGGGTTCTTTTGCATGGCTCCCACCATGGATCAGATGATTGCCTGGCAAATGCTCACCATTGCCGACACCGCCCAGCGCAAGGTGTTGCAAGCCGACCAGTGGAATGATGCCTACCTCACCCTGCGCAAGCATCTCAAGGCTCCAGAAATCGGTCCCGATGGTCGCCTGCTCGAGTGGGCAGAAGCCTACGACGAACCCGAACCGGGACACCGTCACATTTCCCACCTCTATGGCCTGCACCCTGGTGATCAGCTGACCCTGGAACAAACTCCGGATCTGCTCGAGGCCGCCCGAAAATCCCTGGAATATCGTCTGGCACACGGTGGCGCACAGACCGGATGGAGTCGAGCCTGGGTGATCAATTTCTGGGCGCGCTTGCACAAGGGTTCCGAAGCCCACCACCATCTGCAGCAGTTGTTTCAGCACTCCACCCTGCCCAACTTGTTCGACACCCACCCGCCGTTCCAGATTGACGGAAACTTCGGGGCCACTGCCGGAATCTGTGAGATGCTGCTGCAAAGTCACGAAACCAACACGACGGGAAATCCCCTGTTGCGCTTGCTGCCAGCACTTCCCGAAGAGGCTTGGTCCACAGGCAGCATGGAGGGCCTCATGGCGCGCGGTGCGATCCAGGTGGATCTGCAATGGGAAAAGGGCACCTTGCAATCCGCAATCCTGACTGCGCAAGCGGATCAGCGCGTAACCGTGGTCTACCGGGATACCCGGCAAGAACTGCTGCTGCCTGCCAATACTCCCATTTCGCTTTCACTCTAACGGAATAAGTTTCACTCTCTTCGAGCACATCCCGCAACATCTCATCCACATCATGAAACGTTACCTCAATCCACTGCAGTGCTGCACCTTGCTCACCGTTCTGCTGGCCCTGAAACTGAGTGCCTCAACCGTCACCACGCTCTCCGACGGCTGGTATTTTCAGCATGGAGAACTTCAGGAAACCGACTTCAATCCCGACCTGCCACTTGACGATTGGCTGGCAGTCACCGTGCCACACGACTGGGCAATTGCGGGTCCGTTCGACACCACTCCCGATGTGCATGGCGGCACGGGTCGCCTGCCCTGGAAGGGGATTGCGCGATATCGCCGCAGTATTGAGTTTTCTGAAACCGCTGCCGATCAGCGACACTACCTCGACTTTGACGGGGTCATGGCCAATGCAAAGGTTTATCTCAATGGCGAACTCGCGGGTCAATGGGACTACGGATATACGCCTTTTCGCATCGACCTCACACCGCATGTCCGCGCTGGGCAACGCAACCTGCTGGTCGTCGAAGTGGATACACGCGAGTGGTATTCCCGCTGGTATCCAGGCGCCGGAATCTACCGCAAGGTACAGCTTGTGAGCACTCAACCGGTTCACTTTGCCAACTGGGGGGTATTCTCGCGTCTTGCCGATCCCGAACGCGTGGACCTGCTTCACGTCGAAGCCACTGTGGAAAATCATCGGCAGATAAACAGCGCCGTTCAAATCCGTTTCACCCTGCGCGATGGTTCCGAAACCATAGCCTCTGCCGATACCACCCTTGAGCTTTCCGCCGATTCGCAAGCCACCACGAAGGTTGAACTCATGATCGACAATCCGCGTCGCTGGGATATTGACGATCCGCACCTCTACCAGCTGCACAGTGAGCTGCTGCTCGACGGTGTGGGGGTTGATGCGATGACCACTCCCGTGGGGTTGCGCACCATCCGCTTCACCGCAAATGATGGATTCTATCTCAACGGTCGTCGGGTACAACTCAAGGGCGTCAACCTGCATCACGATCTCGGACCGCTCGGAGCCGCGTTCAATACTTCTGCAGCCCGACGCCAGCTCGAGATCATGCAATCCATGGGCGTGAACGCGATTCGCACGGCGCACAACCCTTCGGCCAGGGAAGTGCTTGAACTCTGCGATGAAATGGGGCTGCTCGTCTGGGACGAAGCGTTCGATAAATGGGAGGCCACCGCAGGTCGCCGAGCAGTCGATGATCCGCCACTCGACACCTTTGGCAAGCGTCACCTTGAGGCGATGATCTACCGTGACCGCAACCATCCCAGCGTGATCGTCTGGTCCATTGGCAATGAATTGCTCGGCGGAGAAATGGGCATTACTCCCGAAAATGTGTCCATGATGACCGCCTTTGCCAAGCAGGCCGACGACAGCCGCCCCATTGCACTGGGTTGCCACATTCCCAGCCTGAGCTACGGCGGCAACTTTGACGCACTCGACCTCACGGGTTGGAACTACGCTCGCCGCTATGCCACCTTTCGCGAGCAATACCCCGACAAACCCATTCACTACAGCGAGTCCGCCTCCACTCTCAGCACGCGTGGGTATTATGCCTTCCCGCTGCCAGTGCGTCACACCGATACGCTCGACAGTCATCAGATGAGTTCCTACGACCTCGGCTCAGCCGCATGGTCCGATATTCCCGATGTGGAATTCCAGCTGATGGAGCAGGATGACTGGGTACACGGAGAGTTTGTGTGGACCGGATTCGACTACCTCGGTGAACCAACGCCCTACGATCTGCACGCACGCAGCTCCTATTTTGGCATCGTCGATTTGTGCGGGTTCAAGAAGGATCGTTTCTACCTCTACCAAAGCCATTGGCGGCCCGATCATAACAGTGTGCACATCCTTCCCCACTGGAACTGGCCCGACCGCATTGGTAAAACTGTTCCGGTCTTCGTTTATACCAACGGAGACAGTGCCGAACTCTTCCTCAATGGAAATTCCCTCGGCATGCGCCGCAAGGGGGAGCGCCCTGATCGCCCCGCCAATCTCCTCGACTCTGCCAAGCTCACGCTCAACGGTGAACCCGCCAACGATGCCCTTCAGGCCCTTCGGGATGGTGACCCGGAAACCCGTTGGAATGGTGCTCAGCCCGGCCCTGGTGACCGCCTGATCTTTGATTTTGGTGAAGCGCAAACCGTCGGATACCTCGCCCTGCAATTTGGAGAACCCGAAAAATACTACGGTTACACGGTCTGGGGAAGTGAGGATGGAGAAAACTGGCGTTTTCTGCTCGAAAAACCGACCAGCTCCATTCCCCAATGGGGAGGTCCAGAGCGCATCTATCATGCAGTTGAGGGAGAGTTTCAGCTGCTGCGCATCCAGTTCGAGCGCGTCATGCAGGAAGACCGTAACCGCTCCGTCTCCCTGCGCGAACTCGCCATCTTTCCCGAAGCGGTAGAGTCCGACTATTTTGACGTCACCTACGACTATCGCCTGCGCTGGAATGAGGTGAGCTATGAACCCGGAGAACTTCGAGCAGTTGCCTACAAGAATGGTGAAGTCATCGCCGAAAGCACCGTCGAAACCACGGGTGACCCGGTATCTGTTCGCCTGAGTCCGGACCGGCAGTCCATCAACGCTTCACAGGACGAACTCGTGTTCATCACCGTCGAGTTAATCGATGCCGAAGGACGCCCCTGTCCAACCGCAATGCACGAGATTGCCTTTGACATCTGCGAAATGGGGCAGCTCGCTGGTACCGGCAATGGCAATCCACTCTCATTTGAGTCCTTCCACAGCTCCACCCAAAGCCTTTGGGCGGGCAAGGCCTTGCTCATCGTGCGTGCCGCTCCCGGTGCAACCGAACCCATCACCATTCACGCCCACGCTGAGGGCATGCAGTCCGCCACCATCACCGTGGACCTCGATTGACCGTTCCGATCTCCGATTGTGCATAGCGAATCTCAAATTCAAGCATACCGGATCTGCATTCCGATCATCTCAAATTCTTAGCATTCCACACATCAAGTTCGTAGCATATCGCATCCAACCTGAACACACCCATCCCCATCGTAACCGTATCCCGACCTGAACATCCTGAACATACCGGATCTCCACCTGTAACCGTACCCCACCTGTAACCGTAACCCCCACCTGCAACCGTAACCCCACCTGCAACCGTACCCCACCTGCAACCGTACTCCACCTGTAGCCGGATCCCCCCATCTGTAGCCGGATTCGGAAGAATTCGGTATCCGTCTCTCAGGGCGAACCCGCAATCTCCCGAATCCTCGAAGATCCCCATTTCGGAATTTTTCCAAATTCCGCTACGGATGCATTGATTGCATCTCCAATCTGGCATTCTGTATCCTCAAATTTAGCCGTATTCCCCATCGTTTCCGTATCTCCATCAATACAGGATCCCCATCATTTCAGGAACATCTTTGTGGCCGTAACCCTGCCGCCTGCAGGCGGATTCGGGAGAATCCGGCATCTGCTGGTTCACTCCATGAATGGAGCAATGACACTGAGAAAACGTTCGATCTGGAAGGGTTTGGTAATGCACTGCTGAAATCCCTGCCCAAGGATTTCGTGTACCTCCGTATCCATGGCATGGGCGGTTTGGGCTACGGCTGGAATGTCTGGTGACAGTTTTCGAATTTGGGTAAGGGCTTCCACACCCGTGAGTTTTGGCATTTTGATATCAAACAGCAACAGGTCCGGCTTAGGGTCACATTGCTCAAACAAGCGCACCGCCTCTTCTCCATCTCTGGCTCGAATGACAGTGACTCCGGTGGGTTCCAGAATTTTGCAGATCAGCATGTAATTGAGGTCGATGTCCTCGGCCACCAAGATGAGACGGTCCGACCAGTCGGGTGCGTTACATAACACACTTTCCTCTACAGACTTTCCATGCAGTTCTCCCTCAGTCAAACCTACGCCATGGATGGGCATCCGGACCTCAAATACAGAACCCTTGCCCGGTGTCGACTGCAAGCCCAACTCCACCCCGAGATGTTCGGCAAGGCTTTTGCAGATCGACAGACCCAGCCCCGTTCCGGGAATAAACGCTCCTTCGCCATCCACGACCTTAAAAAATCGCTCAAAGACCGCCACCTGGTCTTCTTCACGAATGCCACGTCCACTGTCGGCGACCCAAAACCTCAGATTGGCAAGGTCCGTCATCTCGACCCCCAATACCACTTCACCACGCACGGTGAACTTACAGGCGTTTGAAATGTAGTTGGAGAGGATCTGACGCAAGCGGATGCGGTCCGTCATCACCACAGGTATGGCGTCCGGCGGCAAGCGGTTGTCAAACCGGAATTGCACCTCAGCCGATGCACGTTCACGCACATACTGCTCAAAATCAACGCTGAGACTTTCGGCAAACTCCACCACATCCAACTCCGTCAGAACCAGTTTCACGTTGCCCGATTCAATGATCGAAAAATCGATGATGTCATCGAGCAAATGCACCAGCATCTCCGAGTTCTCCGCAATGCGCTGCACATATTCCTCAAACTCAGGATTCCCCTCCGACTCCTCCGCGATGAGATGGGAAAATCCCATGATCGCATTCAGCGGTGTTCGGATTTCGTGGGACATGTTCGCAATAAAGGCAGATTTCAGGCGGTCCGATTTCTCCGCCCGTTCTTTTGCGGTCTCAAGCTCAAGCGTTCGCTCCCTGACCGTCTTTTCAAGATCCGTCTTGTTCAGCAACAGTTGCCGGTTTTGATGCTCAATCTCCCTCCCCTGAGACGCCAACTGTTCCTTCTGCTCGCGAAGTTGTGCGTTTACACGCTGAAGTTCTCCCGTGCGCTCTGCAACCTGAGCCTCGAGCCGTTGCTTTTGGGCACGCTCACGACGGATGCCGCTGAGGTGAATGGCAATCAATACCATCAGGAGGGTTAGCAACACAACATAGCGAAACCACGCCTTTTTCCAGAAGGGGTTTAGAACGGTAAACGCAAATGAGCCTTTGCCCCCGTGAGAATAATCAGATTCATTCGGGTTCACTCCATAAACTTCAAATCGATATTCCCCAGGGGGGATGGAGGTATATCGCACCGCATTTCGGGATCCCGATTCGATCCAATCGGCGTCAATGCCATACAGACGGTATCGGTAGCGGTTTGAACCTGGAAAACTGTAGTCGAGCAGAGAAAAATTGATGCTGACCACGTTCTCATGATGTTCCAGCATCAACTCCGGGACCTCCGTTCCGTTACGGAAGCGATCTTCCCCATTTATTCGGATCGATGAGAACACCAATGGTGCTTCATAGCGAAGCCGTCTCACTTGATCCGGTTTGAACTGATTGAAACCATTGGCCCCACCGAAAAAGATCCAGCCATTTTCCGTCTGAGCAGCACTGTGATTCTCAAAAATCATACCCTGAATCCCATAGGCCATATCGAACACTTCGGCTTCGGATGATTCCGGGTTGAAGCGAATGATACCCCGGTTTGACGACAACCAAAGTGTGCCATCGGTATCGGTCACAATTCCGTAGATCGACTGTGTTGGCAGTCCATCTTCTACACCATACCGACGAGCCTGAAGCGTCTCAGGATCCACTCCAAACAACCCCTCCAGTCGAGTACCGATCCAAAGTTTCCCCTGTTCATCTTGCTCAAAAAACCGGGGTGTGCGCACTTGAGGAAGTTTGGCTTTAGTCCCTTGTTCGGCAAAGAGTGTAATTTTTTCAAGCTGATCGCGGACCGGATCATATCGCCACAGTCCATGGAGATAGGTGGCAATCCAAATACTGCCGCTGCGGTCCCTGAAAAGGGTTCGCGTGTCGATTTCAGCAAGTAAACTCAGGCTTTCCCGTCCTGCCGGGGAGCGCGAATCAAAAGTTCCACTCGACGGATCAAAGAAATAAACCCCGTTTGAGGTTGCAACGAGGTATTGCCCATCCCCAATCGGCGATATGCTGCGGCACACCCCAAAAGGATAGTTGGTAATCTCATTCGTTTGTGGATTAATCAGGGTCAACCCACCAAGCGTGGACAGCCAGACGTTCTGCGGATCCTCCACTTGTATGCCCTCGACCCGACTGGCAACAATACCGTGGCTATGCTCGGTTTTGGGAGCATAGTGCACGCTCTCCCCGGTCTCCGGGTCGTAGCGATAGGCTCCCGAATACAAGGTCCCCACCCAGAGTTCATTTCCCTGTGCAGCGAGCGCAAAGACAGCCGAGTCCTTCAATCCGTCTTCAAACCAGGGCGAACCCTGAACATGCCTGAACATTTCCCGACGGGAATCATAGAGGTGGATGCCGCCAAATTTGGTACCAATCCAGATCAATCCATTCTTATCCTCATACAGGTCCCGTATGAAATTACTGCGCATCCCTTTGGAAATACGAGGATCATCATAACGTCCCACCATTTCCCCACTTTCGGGATCGATAATGCGCAGACCCGCATTCCAGGTGCCCACCCAAAGGAATCCACGCCTGTCGAGCAGCATGCAGGAAACATCGGATTCTTTCGGTTCCCTTCCATGCTCGGACAGGTTGAAGAACGCGTCTTCACCCGAATTGAAATCGTAGCGGATCAACCCCAAATCGGTTCCGATCCAGAGTCCACCGTGCAGATCCTCGCAAACCGCAAAAAACTCTGTCGGCTTTTTTCCTCCGCTGCGCTGTGCAGTACACTTGATGCGCTGACAGTCTCCAGTGTTGGGATCAATCCTGAACAGTCCACCTGAGCTAGCAACCCACAGGATTCCCCGGTGATCCGAATAGATTCCATACACCAGCGGTAAAGTTCGTCGTTCAGGCTGTCCTTCCACTTCATAGCCAACACTGACAAAACGTTCCTGGCTCTCATTGAAATAAAAGATCCCGCGCTCCGTTCCAAACCAGAGAACTCCGTTCACATCTTCCTCAATGGCATACACCGTATTGCCTGACAGAGCATTAGCTGCAGAGTCAGTCGCCACAAATCGCTCAAATGTCTCCGTTTCTGGATTGAAGCAGTTCACACCGAGCATCGTACCGACCCACAAACGATTCCGGGAATCGATAAACAGCTCCTCCACGTTGTTGTTGCTCAGCGAGGTCGGATCTGCCGCATCATGCTGGTAGAGTCGATAATCGTGCCCATTGTATTTCGCCAGTCCGACACCTTCGATTGCAATCCAGATCAGCCCGTTGGAATCCTGCTCAATGCTGCGAATGGTCTCTCCAGGCAACCCCTGGTCAGTTGTGATCTGCAGAAATTTGGAAAAATCCGGCATCGGACGGGAAACAAGATTTCCCGCAAATCCGAACACCGCCAGTGCGATCCAAACACATCGTCTCAGGAGGATGGAATGCAGCCTGCCGTACATTAAATCGATTATAGAATGGGGTAGGTCACGTCCGCTGAAGTGACACAAACAGATTAAACGTTATAGGGTTATCGTCAAAACGAACCTTTACCCAAGAAAAACTGTTCGAAAATTGAAGAAACTGTCAGGGTGCCGCAAACGGTCTGCGATTCCGCGCTACCAACTCCATGCATTCTATTCGATTCGAAACTGGTAGTGATAGCTCTTAAAGCGTCCCAATCGGTAGCCTTCCAAGGGGAGTGCTCCCCACGAATTCGTACCACCGACCCCACTCTGCCCAAGATCCAGGTGCAAGCTGTAGGCGTGACTCTCGGGCAACTGCACGGCATGAGTTGCTTCTTCAATTTGTTCCTGAGTCCAGGGGGTCAGGGAAAATTCGAACCCATCCCCCGAAAGCGCACGCACTGTAAAGCTGCGTCCATCATTCGCCGACAGATTCACCCAGCGTACTTCGGTGCGATTGCCGCTCTCCTGCGGATCGGTATACCGATGAAATAGCGCATCGCTGGGCATATGGAATGCGGCCTTCCACGCACCAGCCTTACGGTCCACATAGGTTTCGAAGGGACCGTTACCATACCAGGACGTTGCCGCAAAATCTCGGGAGACCTGCGTTCGCAACCCGATGCGGGGGATCAGTGGACTTTCACCCAAATCCGGGTGCAGCAGCAATTCAATATCCAAAGCCCCAGCTGCGTGCATCGCATAAGTGAGGGTCGCCCGTGACGATCCCATTGGGATCTCCAGATCGACCTCAACCCGTGCCAGGCTTTTTTCCAGCACCTGACGCACATCGATCACTTTGGCGTTTGCTCCAGCTTCCTTCCATCCCGCGCAGCGCTCTTCGATCTTCCAGCCACGCTCATTGTTCAGCGGTGCACGCCAGAAATTGAGTTGCAGTGGTTGATCCAGCAAATCGATGCCATCACGCCGCAACGCGGATATCCAACCCCTCGAAGAGTTGATCACTGCCTCAAGCTTACCCGCTTTCAGGATTAGTGTCTCTCCCTCTTCGCTGAGCACCACTTCTGCTCCTTCTGCAGTCACAGGAGGAGTCGCATGAAGCGCTGATGGCGTTACGGATCGCAGCACCAGCTGATCATGTGCTACCTCAGTCCCAGCTTTCGCCCAGGGACAATCCGTTTTTTGCACAAATCCGACGCGCAGCAGCAACTCTCCGTGCTCGGGCATGGCCGTCTCCAAGGTCATCACCTTTCGTTGCTGCGGTGCGATGTCGAGCACTTCAATGCGACCCGAATCGATGGAGACACCATCCTGAGTCAGCACCCACTCCAATTCGAGGTCCGAACTGTCGGCGAAGAACCGTTCGTTGTAGATTTCGATGTCATGCACGCCCTCTTGACTCGAAAGCAGACTCACGTGCAGGTTCTGCATCAGGTAGGCCGCTTCATGAGCCTGTGGACTCAGCGAACGATCCGCCATGACCAGGCCATTCAAACAGAAGCTTCCATCATTGGGAAAGTCTCCAAAGTCCCCGCCATATTTGAAGTCTTTGGCATCCCGTGTCGCTGCATCCTGCGCCGGGTCACACAACCCCTGATCCACAAAATCCCAGATGAAACCACCCTGCAAATTCCGGTGCTTGCGAAAGAGATCCCAGTATTCTCTCAGGTTGCCACTGCTGTTACCCATGGCATGACTGTATTCACAGAGCACCGCTGGGCGCTGTAGGTGCGGTGGCAGAGCCTCCTGTTCCTGTGCGTAGCGCTCGAGATCATTCACCGAGGTGTACATTTCGGAAAACAGGTCGGTGTAGGGCTGACGGCTCGCACGGTCATAATGCACCAGTCGCGTTGAGTCGCGTTCACGGATCCACTCCCCACCCTTGCGAAAGTTTTCCCCATCACCGGATTCGTTACCCATCGACCACATCACCACACTGGCGTGGTTTTTGGAGCGCTCCACCATGTTGCGAATCCGGTCAAGGTGTGCGTCAAGCCACAGGGGGTCTTCCGCAAGCGGATTGACCTGCCAGCCCATGTCGTGGCTTTCGATATTGGCCTCGTCGATCACATACAGTCCCAGCTCATCGCACAGTTCATAAAACCGGGGGTGATGCGGGTAGTGGGACAGTCGCACCGCATTGAGGTTGAGGCGCTTCATCACCAGGATGTCCTCACGCATGCGCGCTTCCGAAACCGTATGACCGGTCGCAGGGTCATGTTCGTGACGGTTCACCCCTTTGAAGAGCACCGGTTGCCCATTCACCCGTATCTGTCCGTCGCTCACCTCGACACGTCGAAACCCAACCTTCGAGGCATAAAACGTCGACGTCCCGTCCGGTCCCTTCAGTTCGATCACCAGATCATACAACTGCGGGGTCTCCGCACTCCATGGCTGCACGTTCAGATCCTGCATCACCGCAATCACGCGTTTGCGGTTCAAAGCATTGCCCTGCTGCTCCGTCTCGGCGAGCATTTGCTCCCCATTCCAAAGCGTTGTGGTGAGCTGGTAGGTGGGTGATTCCTTCACATGGTTGGCAAAGGAAAAATCCACCTGCAGGCTTGCCAGAGAGGTTGCGGGATCCCAATCGGCCACGATGGTGTAGTCCCGCAGATCCAACAGGGGTGCCGACCAGAGATACACATCGCGAAAAATACCGGAGAGGCGCCAAAGATCCTGATCCTCCAGATACGAGCCGTCGCAAAATTGGTATACTTCCACCGCGAGCTGGTTGCGTCCAGATTTCAGGTAATCCGTGATGTCAAACTCCGCCGCCGTGCGACTGTCCTGGGAATAGCCAACCTTGCTTCCATTTACCCAGAGGTAAAATGCGCTGTCCACTCCTTCAAAGACGAGCTGTACCCGTCTGCCGTCCCAAGCCTCCGGCACCTCAAACTCGTGGCGATAGGAACCCACCGGGTTTCGGTTCGCTTCCGGATAGTGCGTGTAGTGCTCTTCCGGTTCGCCCATCACCAATGGCGGATCCTTTTTGAAGGGATAGACGACGTTTGTGTAGAGCGGAATGCCATAGCCCTGCATCTGCCAGTTTGACGGAACCGGAATGCGGTCCCACGTACTGTCATCAAAATCGGTTTCATAAAAATCCTTTGGTCGCGCATCGGGATGGCCCACGTAGTGAAACTTCCAGTCGCCGTTGAGCAGCTTGCAATACGGCGACTCCATGCGGCTCAATCCGCGCGCCATCTCCTCGTCGGGAAAGGGCATCTTGGTCACGTGCGGCTCGTTTTTGTTGATTCGAAAGACCTGAGGGTCTTGCCAGTCCTGGGAGAAAAGGGTATGCATTCCGACGAGAAGTGCGGGCGCACAGAGAGCTAAGACGCCAATTTTCATAATCAACAAATCAGGGTTGGGATAGGTCAAACGCGTTGCAGTCATTTCCGCTGCAACTCACTGCTCATTCAAGAATCGTGCTCAAATCGAGTCAATCATCGAACTGTCCGGAAATCCTGCAGACTGTAAACCTTGAATCGGGTTTCGTTCCCGTGGTAAGGAGTCCTGCATTTCCACAAAACTCCACTGAACTCACTGTCACAAAGCCTAGCTCCCCGTCATGAAATTCCCCGTGCTCCACCCCAAATCAGTCACCTTGCTTCACATCGCACTCGTCTGCGTCGCATTGTCGGATTTCTCACTGCTGCACGCTGCCAGCCAAACCACAGTGCCCGGGACCGTTACACCGCCGCCAACTGTACTTGATGTCGGGCCGGGGTGGGCGCGCAACAGTGTCAACGCCCCCATCTTTCGCCGAAATTCCATCATCTCGGACGCCCACTGGCAGTTCACTGCCTACTACGATGCAGAGGGGCGTGTTGTGCTTGCGCGCCGCCGTCTCGACTCCGAACGCTGGGAGCTGCATACCACTGCATTTCAGGGAAATGTGAATGACGCGCACAACAGCATCAGTCTCGCGCTTGATGGTGACGGATACCTTCACCTGAGCTGGGATCACCACAACACACCGCTGCGCTACACGCGTTCGTTGGAACCCTACGGGTTTGACTTTCCATCACAATCGTTGCCCATGGTCGCACGCAACGAGCAGGTTGTCAGCTACCCCGAATTTTACCGTTTCTCGAACGGAGACCTGCTCTTCGCCTATCGCGAGGGCGGTTCGGGCAACGGTAACCTCGTGCTCAACCGCTACGATGTCGACACAGCCAGCTGGCAGCGCCTGCAGAGTCTGCTCATTGATGGAGAGGGCGTGCGCAACGCCTACTGGCAACTCTGCCTGGATGCACAGGATCGCATCCACCTGAGCTGGGTCTGGCGCGAAACCCCCAACGTCGCCTCCAACCACGATCTCTCCTACGCCGTTTCCCCGGACGGTGGCCTCAGCTGGCAGCGCAGCAATGGCAGTACCTATGATCTGCCGATCCGACTCTCCAACGCCGAGGTCATCCATCCCATCCCGCAAGGCAGCAACTTGATCAATCAGACCAGCATGAGCACCGACTCCTCGGGTAACCCCTACATTGCCACTTATTACCGCGAACACCCCGATGCAGTGACGCAGTTCCATTTGATCTATCAGCACAAGGGTGCCTGGCATCACAGCACCGCCACACAGCGAACGCTCGACTTTGAACTCGAGGGCATCGGCTCGCGCAGCATCCCAATCAGCCGCCCACAGTTATTGCTCTGGCAACCCCACGCGAACACGACGCGCATCGCCCTGCTCTATCGCGACGAGTCCTTCGCCAATGCCGTCTGCCTCACCCAGGCCGACTTGCCTGAGCTGCAATGGACAACCCAACTGCTGCACGACAAAAACATGGGACGGTGGGAACCCAGTTTCGATCCCTTCCGATGGCAATACCATCACGAATTGCATCTCTTTCTGCAAGCAGTCGGACAGGGTCAGGCGGAAACCCTCGAGACCCTGCCTCCCCAGATGGTGCGCGTGCTTGAGTGGACGCCGTAGGGCGAACCCCCTGCATTTCAGCTCTGCAGATTCTCAGTTCGGAATTTTCCCAAATTCCGCTACAGTTCCGTGACAAGGATGTCCCATGCCTGATCTCGAATTTGCAGCATGCGAATCTCCAATGCAATCATCTCAAATTTGACTATCTCAGATCTCAAATTTCAAATTTCCCACCCCGCATCTGCATCAGGAAATCCCAGAATCCCCGCAACCCAGCGACACCAGCTCAAGTCGCACCTCATTAGCCTGGCGACTGGCTTCCAGATCCACCTTCACCGTGAGCACCCAGTCGTTCATATCGGCGCCATCGACCAAAATCTGTTCCACGCGCCATACTCCCGGTTCATCCTCGGTATCAAAGCGCGTGTTCTCCGCCGAGCGTGCTTCGGGGTCGAGTCGAATCCATCCGCGCTCCTCAAAAAAGGGCTGCATTTTCGCCTCGAGTGCAGTGGGGATGGGTGTGCGATTCACATCGTCCACATCCACGAGCGCCTCTGCTCCGCAGCTCTCATGCAGCTCGATGTAGTCCCGGTTCGCCAACAGTCGCACAACCGCATAAATGCGCTGTCGAACGAGTTTCTGAAAGGCGCGCCGATCCCGGGTCAGATCCACCGGACGCGGCTCCGCGTGAGGAATCACGTCGCGTTCTGCCGGAACATAGTCCGGATCCCGCAACTGCTCCCACTCATCCAGTAAGCTTGAATCGGTGTTGCGGATCAGGAGATCCAGATACTGGATCACGTCCTCCACAGGTTCTGTCCGGTAAAGAGGGGGGAGTGTATTCTCCAGCACGCGATACACACTGGTCAGGTGTCGCAGGAGTAACCCCTCCGAGCGCATCAGTCCATAGGTTTTCACGTAGTCCGCAAAGGAGCTGTAGGTCTCAAACATCTCTCGTGCGATAGACTTCGGGCGGATGTTCTCCTGCCCCACCCACGGGTGTTCGCGTGCAAATGCATTGAAGGTATCGTAGATGAAATCGCGCTCCGGCTTGGCATACTCCATGCGTTCCAACCGCTCCATGCGTTCCTCATACTCAACACCCTGCGCCCGCATCTCCGCCATGGCATCGGTTTTCAACTTATCGAGCTGGCGGCGCAGGATAAGGTCCGGATCTTCCAGAATTGACTCCACCAGGCTCACCACTTTCTGCGCATAGTCCGGCGCTTCCATGTCGAGCAGGGCCAGGGTATCGATGCAATAGAGTGCCAGGGTCTGGTTGAGGGAAAAATCGTCCTGCAACTCCACGTTGACACGCAGCTTCTGGGCAGGCGCACCTTGTGCTTGTTCACCCGTTGGCAGGATTTCCACAATGTTGCGCTCCAAGAGGGAGCGAAAGAGCTGAAATGCGGTGCGCCTCAGTGCGCGCCGGTTGCCTTCGGGTTCGTGACAGTCGCGAATGAGCTGACGCATCGCGCGGCAGCCGTCGCCTTTGCGGCTGAGCACGTTGAGCAGCAGTCCATGATTTACCTGAAAACGGGAAACCAGCGGCTCCGGTCGCGCCTGCTGCAGGTGCTGAAAGGTGTCCGCATTCCAATTCACAAATCCGCGCTCCGGCGGTTTTTTCCGCACGAATTTCTTCTTCTTTTTCGGATCGTTCGCCGCACGGGTTTCCATGCGTTTGTTGAGCACCACATGCTCCGGCGCGAGGCAGACTACATAACCGACATCATCAAATCCCTTGCGCCCCGCTCGACCTGCAATCTGATGAAAATCCCTCGCGGTCAGGGTAGCGGTCTTGCGGCCACTGAACTTGCAGAGCTGCGTGAACAGGACCGTGCGAATCGGCACATTCACCCCCACTCCAAGTGTGTCCGTCCCACAAATCAGTTTGAGCAGCCCCTTCTGCGCCAACTTTTCCACCAGGACGCGGTATTTGGGCAGCAGCCCCGCATGGTGTAGCCCGATACCGCTGCGCAGGAGTTTATGAATCTCCTTGCCAAAGGGGGAGCTGAATTGCACGCCCTCAAGTTCCTGCTGGATTTGTGCCTTTTCCTCCTTGCTGCTCACATTCACACTGAGCAGATTCTGCGCGGTCTCCGATGCAGAACGCTGTGTGAAATGCACGATGTACACAGGCAATTGACCTTTGGACTTGAGCTTGTCAATAGCCTCGGTCAGCAGATCCTCCCAGTAGCTGAACTCCAGCGGCACAGGCCGGTCCTGGTGGCTGACAATGGAACAGTCCTGCCCCGTCAGACGCTCCAACTCACGTGCAAAAAAATGGGTCTCACCCAGTGTTGCCGACATCAGCAGGAAGCGGGCCTGTGGCAGCGTCAGCAGAGGGATCTGCCAGGCAACCCCGCGCTCCGGATCCGCGTAGTAGTGAAACTCGTCCATGATCACGTCATGCACTTCGGCTGCTTCCCCATCGCGCGCGGCAATATTCGCGAGGATCTCCGCCGTGCAGCACAGGATGGGAGCATCCCGGTTGACACTCGCATCCCCGGTCATCATTCCGACATGTTCGGGTCCAAACGCACGGCAGAGGGCGAGAAATTTTTCGTTCACCAACGCCTTGATCGGACAGGTGTAAACCGAACGTCGACCACGGGAGGCCGAATAAAAATGCATCGCCGCCGCAACCAGGGATTTGCCGGAACCGGTCGGTGTGTTCAGGATCACGTTGTTCCCGGCGAAGAGTTCGAGGATGGCCTCCTCCTGCGCAGGATACAGCTCCAGACTCTGCGCCTCCACATACGCGAGGAAGCATTCGAGCAGGGCATCCGGATCGGTCACATCGGGGCGGGGCTGAAGCGCAGCAGTCATCTGCAACGACCTATGGCATCGGGCTTGAGATTCCAAGCCTCAATGCGGTTCACGCCACAGTTTGCCTGCATCCCACTGCATTGCAGCTGCGGTCCGCTCAACCCTCGAGTTCCTGCTGCACGGCAGCAATGACGGCTGCGTGAATGGATGCAGGGGCAGCCACAATTCCCCGATTCTGAGCCAGCGTATGGCCCAGGGAAAAATCGAGTGATTTCCCTTGAACATCGGTGACTTCAGCCCCGGCCTCGCGGGTGACCCTCCAACCGGCTGCATGATCCCAAATTTTCTCACGGTAACTCTCAGACGTGGGCAGGCGCAGGTAGATCGATGCATCGCCGCGCGCCACCGCACCATACTTGCACTGACTGTCCATGCGCAGGGAGGGTTCGCTGATTCCCAGGTGCTGCGCAATCGCTGCTGCAGCACCATGCGCGGAGTGTCCGCTCTCAACGGACTCGCACAACCGTGCCTGCCCCGCCGATGTGAGTTTGCTCACGCCAATGGGCACGGCCTGCTCCCAATCCAGCTGGCCCAGTGGCAGCTCCCGGGCACCCATTCCCTGCACCGCAGCAAACACGACGCCGCAGCTCTGCGCGTCCTCAACTCCGAACCCACCGAAGGGATAGTTCGGACAGGCGAGCACACCCAGCACGGGCATGCCGTTGTCGATCAGTGCAAGCGCCACGGCATACTGCTCGTTGCGCAAAAATCCCTTGGTGCCATCGATCGGGTCAATCGTCCAGAATCGCCCCTGCGCACCCCCCGTTGCATTGCCGCGATCCACCCAGGTCGTGATCCGTTCCCAGCTTGCATCCGGCGCGACCGCCTGCACAGCCTGCACCATCTGCTGCCCCAGCTCAGTTCCGCGCAGCGGCTCCATTTCTCCGGAATCCTCCTCAGCCACAATGGCAGCCTCGGGAAAAGCCTGCAACAGTTCGCGAATGATGACAGCCTGTGACCCAAAATCCGCGATCGTGACCGGAGAGCGATCCTGCTTCGAAATGGCCGCTTCACAAGCACTGGAGCTACGAATGGAAACACAGACCGATGCGGCCTTGTGCACGGCCCGCAGGGCCACTTCAAGTTCGTGAGAGAGATTCATGATGGCATGGATTGGGTTTCGCTCAGATTCATCAGACGATGCGAGGTCTGAGCAAGATTTCCAGTGAGTTTCGGTGGCGGTTCATGCGTACGCTGGCCACCACCCGAACACTCCCCTTCACCGCAGGGTATCTTGCACCCGCCGTCAATCCTTTCGTTTCCGTCGTGAGGCGAAGCGGTAAATTCCATTTTACATCCTGAACTCCAGTCTGCAGACTCTGCACCGTGATCAAAACCATCCTCCCCAGACTCTTTGCTTTCGACATCGAATGGATTCCCGACCCCGACGCAGCACAGCGACTCTACGGTGTAGACATCAGCACGCGCCAGGGCATTGAAAATGCCTTTCGCAAACTTTGGGCAGAAGGCGGTGCCACTGAAGAAAAACCCCGACCCTTTCTCAAACTGACGGTCAGTCGCATCGTGTCGATCTGTGGCATCTACCGGGAACAACAGCGCTCAGGCGAGCTAAACCTGCGTCTGGTCTCGCTGCCGAACGATCCTCACAACCCCGAACTCTGCAGCGAAAAGGCGATCCTTCAGGGTCTGCACCGTTCGCTCTCAGAGCGACAGCCCCAACTCGTCGGCTACAACTCCCTGCGCTCTGATCTGCCCATCATCGTCAATCGCAGCATCGTGCACGGTCTCAGCAGTCACGGCTGGGCCAAGCGTCCCGACAAGCCATGGGAAGGCGCCGACTATTTTTCCGCGCATGGCGATTATCACATCGATCTGGGTCCGCTGCTGGGTTGGAGCAACCAGATGCCCACTCTGCACGAGATCGCCACCACAAGCGGAATCCCCGGGAAAATTGATGTCTCCGGTGGTTCTGTCGCAGACTTGTGGCTCTGCGGAGATCTTGAAGCCATCGTCAATTACAACGAATACGACGCGTTCACCACTTATTTGCTCTGGGCACGCGTTGCCCACTTCTCCGGACTGCTCGACGAAGCTGCTTACGAGGCCGAACTTGAGCAGGTACAGGCCTTACTCGAAAGCGAAATCGCCAATGGAAAATCCCACCTGCAGCGCTACCTCGAGGTTTGGCAACAGATGCGGTTCTAGCCAGTGCACTTGCACGAAACCCTTCCAGTTCCCATCCGTATTTCCAGATTTTTCCGTTGAAATGCTGCAACCGGTTGCACCTTGCAGAAATTCCCTGCATGCTTGATTCATGGCTGATTCCCTGATTTCTCTTCCCATCGACTGCGAAGCAACCGTGATCCCTGCCGGTGATGCCTGTACGCTGCCCGCAGGCACCGACATTGAGCTGGTTCAGAACCTCGGAGGTTCCCTAACGGTCAAATCCAGGGGCATCCTCTACCGGATTGATGGCTCGCAGTTGCAGCAACTCGAACCCGTGCTCAAGGAAGCCTGGGGAGTTGATATCGCCACAGCATCTACACCTGCCGTTAGCGAGGGTGAATTTTCGGAGCAGCAACTCTGGGATGCCCTGAGCACCTGCTACGATCCGGAAATCCCGATCAACATTGTGGATCTTGGGCTTGTCTATGATTTGAGTTTTCAGCCCGCTTCTGAGAACACCTACAGCGTGGCGGTCAAGATGACGCTCACCGCCCAGGGTTGCGGCATGGGTCCGGTGATCGCCGATGATGCCCGGCGCAAGATCGAAGCCCTGGCAAGCGTCGAGTCTGCCACCGTCGAAATCGTCTGGGATCCACCCTGGACTCCGCACATGATTTCCCAGGAAGGCCGACAGCGTCTGGGCATCGCCTGATCCGTGCAATATCCCGGGGAACAGGCAGTGGAGGATCAATGCTCCACCCCACCCTGCCACAATTGCTGCAGGGTTTTCAGGAATTTTTCCGCAAAAGCGGGTCCATCCCCAATCGCAGATGCCTGAACCTTCTCCCGAAGGCACAGTCGCAGGGCATTCAACGCCTGCACATCTCTCGCCCATCGCTGCGCAATGGCTACAAACTCCGCTTCATCGCTCGCCACCCAGTCCGCAAGCCCCGCATGGGTCAGCAGGCTCGCGCCCGTGCGTGAGCGCTGCGTATCACCCGCTATCGTGAGCACGGGCACTGCCATCCAGAGGGCTTCGCATGTCGTAGTGGTTCCGTTGTAGGGGAAGGTATCCAGCGCGATGTCTACCCGTTCGTAGCTTCGGTAATGGGATTCGAGATCGCTTTGAAACCCCATCATCTCGACACGCTCCTGCTCCAGTCCCAGCTGTTGCAATACGCGATTCCAGTGCTCACGGTTGCGTTCATCGCTCAGCTGTTGGTTCTTGAGCAGCAGGCGCGAACCCGGAACCGCGTCGAGCACCCGCTTCCAACGCCGCAGAGTCAGGGCATTGATTTTGGCCTGATTGTTGAAACTGCCAAATGTGAGAACGCCGTTCTGCAGAGCAGGAGTCGACACGGGTTTTGGCAGATCGAGAGGTGGCTCAAAGCAATGAAACCCATCGGACAGGCGCACCAGTTTTTCCGTGGAAAGCGCATCGCTTCGCCCCGGTGGATCCGCAATTTCGTCGGTCAATCGGTAATCGATCGTTGTCAATCCCGTCGTATTGGGGTAACCCAACCAGCTCACCTGAAGCGGAGCTGGTTGGCGCGCGAAGACGCGCAGGCGATGGTTCCCCGTGTGCCCGGCAAGATCCACCAACACATCAATCGCATCGTCGCGAATGCGCTGTGCCAAGGCTTCATCGGTCAGGCCATTACAGTACACCCACTCCCCACCAATGGCCTGCAACCGCTCTGTAAAGGAATCGGTCCGCTTCACATCGCTGTAACAGATGACCTCAGCACCTGCACCAGGCAAGTGGCGCAACAGCGGCGTCATGAAGCGGCTGACAGAATGATTTCGAAAATCCGGCGATACCATCCCGATGCGCAAGTGTTTGGAGGCTGTATTCCTCGCAACCGTTCTTGGGGATGCAACGGGTTGTGCATGAACAGCAGCCCACTGGCGATGCAGGTCAAAGAGTTCCAACTCGTCCGTATCTTCGAGGTAGTGTGCCGCAAGGATCAAGCCATCAAATGCGTCCATGCGCTCGGGGTGCTGCTGCACAACTGGAAGCAAAGTCTGCACGGCGTCCGCCGGAAAACCCGCCGACAGGTAAGCTGTGCCCAGACGATGTGTGGCATCGGGCAAACCTGGCTGCTTTTCAAGTGCTTGCTGCAGCAACGCAATCGCATCCCTTGCGCGCCCGCTCTGCGCGAGCAAATCTCCAAGTGATACCCGAATCGCAGGGGCATCGGGTGTCAGCTCGAGTGCACGGCGGTAGCATCGTTCCGCCTGCTCTGCATCCCCGACAGCCGCTTGCAAATTTCCACGCATGTGCAACAGCTCCGCCTGTTCACCCAAATGCTTCAGTGCGTAGTCACAATGCATCAGTCCTTCCTCAAATCGTCGAAGGAACCCCAGAGTTCCCATGAGCGCCAACCATGCCTTGACCTCCTTGGGTGCCATGCCAACGGCTTGTTTCGCCAGTTCGAGTGCTTCGTCCCAGCGCTCCATGCGCTGCAACAGCAAGGCAAGATTCACCTTCGCCTGCAGGTGATCAGAGCGGTGATGCAGGCAGCGCTGATAGGCCTCAACCGCTTCGGGCAGGCAGCCGCGACGGTTCTCCAAATTGCCCAGACTGAACCAAAAGTCCGCACGTTCCGGTTCCAACTCCAGCGCTCGCTGCAGTGACTCCCGCGCAGCGTCGAGCTGTCCACCTGCCGCTTCGAGTGCTGCGAGGAATTGATAGCTGGGTGCATGACACACCGAGCCGCGAAGGGCCTGATGCATCTCCGCTATGGCACCTTTCAAGTCTCCCTTGCGCTGCAATGCGATGGCTTTCTTGAGATGCGATTCCATGCGCGAAAAGGGTTCGAAAAGTGTTTAACGGATCCCGTGTTCCTTCCGAAAATCCGGATCTTTGAGCAGATCGGTGATGGTATCAACAATGACCTGAGTCTGACGCTCTACTTCGATGTTGATGGCATCGCCGACCTGTTTTTCACCAAAGGTGGTAAGCGCAAGCGTTTCGGGAATCAGCCACACTTCAAATTCTCCGCTCTGCTTGTCCGCGTTGACCACGGTCAGGCTGCAGCCGTTGATGGCAAGAAACCCCTTGGAAAAGATGTAGCGCATCCACTTTGGATCGACTGCAAAGCGCAGGACGCAATTGTTCTCCGGACGCTGTATCGACACGACCCGTGCCAGGGTGTCAATGTGCCCCGAGATCAGATGACCTCCAATCTCCTGCCCTGCCTTGGCAGAGCGTTCAATGTTCACCAACGAACCTGCTTCCAGGCTGCCCAGGGTCGTGAGCGAGAGTGTCTCCTGCATCACGTCAAAACGGATGCGCTGTGACTCCATCGCAGCGACCGTCAGGCAGACGCCATCCATCGCTACGCTGGCACCGCGTTCGAGTCCCTGCGTCAGCGACTCAGGCAGCGAAATCCACAACGAGTGCAGTCCTGGTTTTTTGTCGACGGCGAGAAGGGGAAATTTTCCCTGAACGATTCCGGTATACATAAAATTCTGAGTTAAAATGTGGGTTCACAAACAAGTCCGTAACACGCGGTAGATCCCTGAAGTTGACCTGCCTGGCAGCCTCCATTCACCCTGTGGTTTCTAGCCCTGTTGTTTGATGATTTTTTCCATGATCTCGGTCATGTCTTCCACACTGTCGAGCACCTTGCGAGCCATGAAAATGGGTTTCCCGGTCATCAGAGCCAGCGTGATCGAGTCGCTGGGGCGTGCATCGATTTCCACAATCTTCGTTCCCAGTTCATTTTCCATTTCCAGCGTGAGTCGCGCATAAAAGGTGCTCTCCTGTACTTCATTGATCAGCACGCGCTTCACCTCAATTCCAAAGCCCTGCATGATGAACCCCATGAGATCGTGCGTGAGCGGGCGCTCCTTGCGCACACCGTTCTGGATCATGCGGATCGCATCGCCCGTGGTTGCATCCACGTAGATGATGATAGTTTTTTCATCGTTTCCAATGAACAGCGCATAACCGCTGGTGTGCTGGACCGGCACTTTGACGAACACCTCTACTGCATCCTGTTGCATACTCCCATACCATGCATCAGCTTCGCTGCACTCGCAATCTTGATTTTTTCATTCCCGACTCCACACCGTTGCGCAACTTTCAGTATTCACGATTCGGCATCCCAAATCCACTGCCGCCCCAATCCCGCTCTTCAACCTTCAACTTAGCTTTTCACTTTCAACTTCCAACTTTCGACTTTCGACTTTCAACTTTCAACTTTCGACTTTCCCCTTCCACTCCTTCCTTGCGCTTCGAGCGGTCTTTCGCTTAACAAACATCCGACGCCCGATCACCATGCCATGAGCAATCCATCTCAATCCCCTTTGAAACTACCCAACGACGCTCCCAATCTTTATCTGGTGGGTTTTATGGGTACGGGCAAGAGTGCGGTGGGACAACGCGTTGCCCAACAGCTTCACATGCCGTTCTGTGACTCAGACCACTGGATCGAATCCCACACCGGGCAGAGCATTCCTCAGATTTTCAGTGAGCAGGGAGAAGCGGGCTTTCGCGAACTGGAACGTCAATTCATTGAATCCGCGCAACCCGATCACCGCACGGTCATCTCGGTTGGAGGCGGACTGGTCACCAATGCCTCATTGCTCCAGCGCATGCAACAAGTGGGCATCGTGTTTGTGCTCTATGCCAGTGTCGACACGATCTATTCCCGCATCGCGCTCGACCCCAACCGCCCACTCATGCAGGTGGACGATCCGCGCGAACGCATCCAGTCCCTGCTTTCACAGCGCGAGGCCATCTACAAGCAGGCGGGTATTGGCATCATGACCGATGGTTACGGCATCCAGGAAGTGGCGGACAAGGTCGCCCGCATCTACCTTTCTCATGTTCCATAAGCCATCACCCATTTTTCAAACAGACTGACTCAGTCCAGAATGCGATTCACCATCGCGAACTTCTGGATCATTCCCTCCAATCGATAGTCAAAGCCGTGCAGGGATCTCCAGCTCTCCATGACGCGGCGTTCATTGGATCGGTTCGCATCGTCGAGCAGGATCGTGCAGGTATCCACAAGCTTAACCTTCATTTCCGGAATCAGTCCGTATCGACTGCCCTTGATATTGCCCGGAGGGCCATCACACACCACCAGCTGAATGCCCGAAGCGATGCGTGATTTGTCGACGTCATACCAGTCATAGTCACCAAAATCCTTCAAAGGGGCCTGCAATACCTGCACATGATCCATGCCGTAGCGCTGCAGGGTGCGGGTCATTTTCTGATGCCAACGCGGATGATGTTCCAGGCTGAAGATCTCAATGCCTCGGGATCGCGTCACCATGCCCATGAGCAGGGTCGTCGCACCACTGCCACACTCAAGTATCGGGCCATTCACCGCATGCGCCGCAGCAACCACTTTTCGCAGGTAGCTCATGCTGGCCATGAAGCCGAAGTTTCCCCAGCCCCATTGCAGGGCAATGAGCTCCTTCCAGCCAGGAAGCTGATCAGGGTAGCGTTCGGATATGCCTTGAACCGTTTGATCCAACAAGCGTTGCAGTGAAAAGAAACGGGGATTCATGAAAGGGTTGCGACAGATTCAAGAAGCGCTCTCAGGCCAAAACCGGCGAGACCCTAGGTCCATGATCTCCAGATTTCAAGCCCCCATTCTCAAGAAAGCGAGTTCCTCTCCCATTGACGCTGGAATTATATCAAGGATTTGATCCTGGCTTGGAATCAACCCCGGAGCGGATGCGGTCAATTTCGAGATTGATGGCCTCGGTGGAGACCTTGAGTTCCAACAGGGAAAACAGCAGGGAACCCAGCAGCGCGAGCAGGCTTGCACCAAACAGCACTTCTCCGATGACCTCCTGATCGAGAAAAAGTCCGCCCATCGACAGGGTGCACAGCACAAACGCTCCCACTCCGAGGATCTGCATGTTGCGGATCAGAGTCAACCGACGTCGCATCGAATCAATCTGCCGACGCACCAACTCTCCCGACACCGCATCACGATTTGACGCAAAGGAGCGGATGACCCCGGTCAATACTACAAATCGATTCGTGTAGGCCAGCAAGAGTAGCGAAATCGCCGGAAACAAAAGGGCAGGAGTCGTCAAATCCATACCACCAACCTATGTGTCTGTGTGGCAAAGACAACTTGAACACCATGAGAATTTTGAGCATCCATCGACCGATTACCCGAATTGGGGAATAAGGTTGATAAAGTTTCGGCTGTAGCGGAACGATGAAGATTACGGAGTTCGTTTACACAATCCCTGCGAGCGAGATGCTCCCGCTACCCAACACTAATGCGGTATACTGCCACTCACCTTGAGCACCGCTACCATACCCGGCGTTTTTCAGGCTGTACGACTTGCACATCTGGCCATCTGAGAAACAATTCCCTTCATGAACCTTGGTGCCTTTTCCATCAGCCTTGCCGTAAAGGACATCCATGCGTCACGAGCATTTTACCAAAAGCTGGGATTTGAGGATTTTGGTGGCGACATCGACGCAAACTGGCTCATCCTGAAAAACGGCGACCACCTCATCGGACTCTTTCAGGGTATGTTCGAGAGCAATCTTCTGACTTTCAATCCGGGCTGGGATCAGTCCGCTTCCAACCTGGAATCCTTCACCGATGTCAGGGAAATCTGCGCCCAGTTGAAAGAACAGGGTGTGGAAATTGAAGGCGACGATGCCTTTCCCTCACAGGGTCCCGCGTTCTTCTCCGTTCAGGATCCCGATGGAAATCTCATCGGTCTCATGGAGGAAATACGCTGATGAAACGCAGTCAAACTCACGACGAACGCATCGCAGAGCTGACATTTTCCGAAGTGTATCCGCACTATATTGCCAAGGTGGAGAAAAAGGGTCGAACCGTCGAGGAGCTGCACCAAGTCATCTTCTGGTTGACGGGATTTGAAGCAAGCGACCTCCAGCGATTGATCGATTGCAAAGCGACGTTCCGCCAGTTTTTTGCCGAAGCGACCCTGCATCCCAACGCCAGCTTGATCACTGGCACCATCTGCGGCCACCGCATCGAAGCCATCGAAAATCCGTTGACGCAGCAGGTGCGCTATCTTGACAAATTGGTGGACGAGTTGGCAAAGGGAAGGAAAATGGAGAAGATCCTGCGAACTTCCTAGTCCCAACTCATGAATCCAAGCGAACTCACCACCCTTTTTGATCAACAGGCAGCTTCTTATGATTCCCAATGGAGCCGCCTGGCTCCAATCAACCATACGCTGCACCTGCTCACCGGAGCCGTACTCGCACAGCTCCCGGCCACCGCGAAGATCCTCTGCGTGGGCGCCGGAACCGGAGTCGAAATCCTTTACCTCGCAAAGCACTTTCAAGGTTGGCACTTCACAGCCGTTGAACCGTCCTCAGCGATGCTGCAACAGTTCAGGCACAAGGCCGAACAGATGGGTATCCTGTCGCGCTGTGAGCTGCACACGGGCTATCTCGACTCGCTCCCCGAGGACCGAAAATTCGACGGTGCCACGTCCTTCCTGGTGTCCCAATTCATTCTCGACCGGCATGATCGCACGGCATTCTTCCAGCAGATCGCAAACCGTCTGCGCCCGGATGGGCTACTGGTGAGTTCGGATCTTGCAGGCGACCTCACCCTCCCCGAGTGCGAAAGTCTGCTCGAGATCTGGTTTCAGCTGATGAGCGGTAGCGGAATATCCGCTGAGGGCGTCGCACGCATGCGCGCAGCCTACCAATCCGACGTTGCTGTACTTCCTCCTGACGAGGTGAGCAAGGTGGTACAGCAGGGTGGATTTTTCGAACCCGTGCGCTTCTTCCAGGCAGGCATGATTCACGCTTGGTTTGCAAGGCGATCCAGGTGAAGCACGCGGAGAGTACGAAGGGATTGAAATCTGAGCGTTTTTAGATCAAGATCCTGAGGATTTTCCAACAATCTCCACCGCTCGGCATGAAAACGTTCGAAGGATATGCAACCCTGCCTCCCGAAGCCTATGAACGGAAAGTGGAACATACAAATTGGCCTCCATCGTGAGGTCTGGGCGGCGCAGGACAAACCCCACTCACCCGACGAACCCTCAAATGCCATAAGGCTACACCACACCCATGCACACCCAACCCAAAGAATCGGACTGGAAACGATTTGCCGAAAGCTGGGCCGAGTGGGACAATCTCTCGACGCTGCATACCCTCGGACACCTGAACCCATGAAATTCGCAACATACGCTGCCATTTCCTTGTCCCTGTGGATTTGGCTTTGCCTGCCCGCATGCCGGGCACCTGAACCCGTCACGCTGGAACAGCAGGTGCAAGCGGTCTTTCGCGAGCTGCGATCAGTTCGCATGATGCGTCCGGGAAAAACATATGAGGTGACCGTCAACGGGAAGGTTGAGTCTGGAACCAAGGAGCGGTTTTTACGCCGTCGCAACGCACATGAGATCTGGCAGAGTCGTCTGAGTTCCGGCTGCGGCGACTACAGCCTGGTGTTTGCGCAACGGCTGCAGGACTATGGGGTCGAAATCCTGATGATCGATGCAGCCGAACTGTCGCAGCCCTCGCTGGAGTCTCGATTTGCGGGTCATTCCGTCATTGCGGTACGCCAGTCCGGAACCCCCGCCCCGTGGTGGTTGGTTGATCCCTCCTCGCGCAGAATTCTTTCGCGGGAATGGGATCCACAGTCGACCGCTTTCGAAGCCAATGGAAAGCGTTTCTGGATCGGATTCTGTGGCTCCGTTGCGGACTACCCGGTTAACGGCCCCGAGGCTCTGCGTGACTTCTACGACCGCACACTCAACGGGCTGCCCGAATCCGAGCTGCAACGCTTGCATCTGCAGCGTCGATGAGGACCGGATACCGTCGTTGATTCCCACTTGGAATTCCAGACGAATCAAGCCTTCATGGCACAGATATCGAAGAGGTTCATCAACTTGAAAAAACAGTGTGGTGCGTTATACAGGATGAGCATGAATGCTTCTGCTTCCCCCAAACCTGTGTGGGTTCCCACTCCCCCGGGACCCGTTCTCAAAGCCTTCGGTGAAGAGGTTTCGATTCTCCTCACTGGTGAACAGACCGATGGCAAGTTGACGCTCTGGCTCGAGTCCGTACCGCCCGGTGGAGGTCCACCGCCCCATCGCCACCTGCGCGAGGAGGAATGGTTTGTCGTGCAGGAGGGTCGCTTCGAATTCCTGCTCGAAGGGACCTGGAAGGAAATGAAGCCGGGTGGCGTCGCCTACATTCCACGCAATGCCGTGCACACATTCCGAAATTGCGGGGATACAACCGGCAAACTGCTCGTCTCGACATCTCCTTCCGGATTCGAAACTATCTTCCAGCGAAGCGCGGATAAATTCTCCAAACCGGGCGAACCCAACATGGAGGCCATCCTAAAAGTCGCCTCGGAGCATGGCATCGAGTTTGTCACTTGATCTGAGTCTGCGGCTTTCGAGGGAAGGTGAACTTCGACGTTCTCCGTCGTGTTCTCCAGCTGTCGCTCCTTGACCTCATCACCCGCCCCAATTAAATCTCTGTACTATGAATACCACCCCCAAGCCCCGTTTTCCGACGCTCATCGCGCTCGCTGCGCTCACCAGCACCCTGCTGCTAACCGGTGCTCAAACCGGCGAGTCCAAACATGAACATTCGGAGTTCTGCTTCCACGACTCCATCGGCATCCAGCTCTGGTCCCTGCGTTCCATCAGCCAGGACGATCCCGAGCTGGCACTGGATCTGGTCAAGGCCTACGGTATCCCTCTTGTCGAGGCTGCGGGCAACTACGGCTGGAGTCCCGATGCCTTCCTTGCGAAGCTGGACGAGCGCGGTCTGAAAATGCCCTCCGCACACGTGCAGTACAACCAGATGATGGAGGATCCGGAAGCTGTGGTTGCAGAAATGAAAGCCCTCGGGGTGAAGGCATGTTTTGTGCCGTGGATTCCCCATGAAGAACTCTTTGACGTCGCCGAGATGAATCGTGCGGTGGAGCATTTTAACCAATGGGGAAAACTCTTCGCCGACGCAGGCATCCGCTTCGGATACCATCCGCACGGCTATGAATTTGGCCCCGGCGAGCTGGAAGGCGAAACCCTGCTCGACTCCATGATGCGCAAGACTAATCCCGAGCACGTCTGGTTCGAAATGGATGTCTTCTGGGTCGTGCATGGAGGTGCCGATCCGGTGGAGCTGCTCAAGCAATATCCGGATCGCTGGATCGCACTGCACATCAAGGACATTCGCAAGGGCGCACCCACCGGACTGCGCACGGGCGGCGCACCCGCCAGCGATAAGGTCGTCGTCGGTCAGGGCAGCATCGACTGGCCACGCGTGATCGGCACCGCCGTCGCCCAAGGCGTCGAACTGCATTTCCTTGAAGAGGAGTCCGAAAACCCACTGCTGCAAATCCCGCTCAGCCTGGAATACCTGCGCAAGCTCGAGCTGCAACCCGAATGAGTCGGGTGCTCAGCGCGTCAGCCTGTTCCCATCCTACCGCATCTTATCCAAACACCGTTCGTCCTAACGGACTCTCTTCATCCGGCTTCGCTGGAGCAGGATACACGTCGTTCCTCCGTGTAGCAGGTTCATGAATATGAGAATAAACAAATGCACCTGCGGTGCCCACATGACTTTAGGCAAGCCAAAGTCTCCTATTTCAGGGGAAGGAAATCTCCAATACTAAACCAACCGAAGCTTAAATCCTTCGACAGCAGATATTTCAACTTCGCCATTGCAGCTCCGCTGCGCCCTCTTCATCTGAGCAATCTGAGAAATCCGTGGTTCAAATTCTTTCTTTTAGAATCACTTCAGCGAAACGGCATTCAAACACTACCTGTCGGGTGCGAAGCAAATTGCACAGAGGAAACTACATGTGATGGTTGATCAGCTGTACCACCACTTCGTCGCTGATCTCAAAGGCATTGCTTCCACCATAGTTCAGGTAAACCACGCAGGCCCAATTGTTCGCTGGCGCGATCCAGACATTGGCGTAGTTGTAGGTATTGGAACCGGTATGCGACAACCATCCACTGGTGTGCTGGAGCCAACCCAGCGCATATCGGGAATTGGCATCCACAAAAGTGTGAAGCGTGTCAAATGAGCTGGGCTGAAGCAGCAGACCCGTTTCGCCCCTTTCCCCTCTCAAATGGAGTTCGAGATAGCGCGCCATGTCCACCAAGGAAGAGTGGGCGGTCGCGGAAGGACCGATTGCGGGAGGATTGTCAGAAATTCGTGAGGGTTCGTAAATCGTCATTTGTGCCAAATTTCCGCCGTGGCCGTAGGGTTGATTCAGCATGCGGGGAGTTGCGGCAACCCCAAATCCGGCATCATGCATTCCAAGAGGTGCAAAAAGTTTGTTGTGCATGAGCGTCTCCCAATCGATTCCCGTCACTTTCTCAAGCATCGCACCCGCGATGGAAAACCCGGCATTCGAATACGCGTAGGAGGTTCCCGGAGCGTAGGCAAGCGGAGTGGGAGTAAGTAGATCAATCAGGAAAAGCCGTGCATCGCGTGGCAGTCCCTCGTAGTTCCACACTGCGGTCCAAATCTCATTACTGAGCGATCCGGGGGCACCCGACGTATTCGACAACAGTTGCTTCAAAGTCACTTGAGACCACCCATCGGCCATGGCTGCAACTCTGCCTGGAAACACCTCCCCGAGCGTGGTTTCCCAGGCGATGAGCCCCTCTTCAACCAGTATTGCGGCCAAGGTTGCAGTCATTCCCTTCGTGACGGATCCATTGTGCCACTTATCGAACAGAGTGACCGGAGCAACGACCCCCTTGCATCGGGTTCCCGTAGCACCCATGGCCTGGACTTTGCCGTCCTTGAAAACGAGAGCGCTAACTGCGGGTATGCCATGCTTTTCAACAATGGTATTGAGCAGGGTGTTGAGATTTTGAATCGGGGTGGAAACCACCTGATGGGAGGCTGCCTCAGCACTGTTCTCAATCACCCACTGCTGTATCGATCCATCGCCCACCTTCCATTTCCCAACGGGAGTGGAGGTCAAACCCGATACTGATTGCAACTCATAAAATACAAAGGGTTCGGTCTGCACCTTGATGGTGGTGGCCGGAATGGTTTCGACCGCAACCTGTGCGGGTAATGACGCAACTGCAAAAGCGGCAGGAAGCACTGGAATCAGATGCCTGAGCATCTTTCCAGTTCGGAGGAGGGATTGATAGGAATTCATAATGCAAGAATCAATAAGGAGAATTACGAATCTAATAGCGGTCATAACTTTCCCTAATAGTCAAATCAAGTGGCGAAAAAATCCACTATCTTTCATCTGTTAATTGCTATAGCAGCGCTGTAACTCACTGCATGCTCTGGAATTTCAACCTTGATCGGAAGCCAGGCGAATGAATACGGGAGTGTCGCTCATTTCCAACGAAAGTTCATTTCCTTGAAGCTCGGTAGCAACCGCATCGCCAAAAAGAGTAGTGGCGCTGGCGACAGGCTGTGAGACCGGTAGCGTCACCACTACGGGCGGTTCCGCTTCGCCATGTTTGAACGCAAAATGCACAACGAGATTTTGAAATTGTCACGCTGCACAAATCCCCATAGAGTGAATGCACGACTTTTCCTCAACCCCATCTCCCCATTCTGCTTATGGTGCAAACCGACTCCAAATCCACTGAACGCGAAAGCCACCTGCGGCTGATTGTGATCTTCCACTACGTGCTTGGAGCCGTAGCGGGCATGTTTGCCATGTTCCCCATCCTTCATCTGTTGTTTGGTCTGATGATGCTGTTCTCCCCGGAATCGTTCGAAGGACAGGGAGAGGCTCCGCCCGCATTTCTGGGCTGGTTCTTTGTCGTCCTTGCCGGAGTCTTTATTGCCTTGGGTCTCGCATTTGCCGCCTGCGTGATCGCAGCAGGTCGCTGCATCCAGAAGCGCACACGCTATCTGTTCTGTCTCGTGATGGCGGGCGTTCAGTGCATGTTTGTTCCCTTTGGCACAGTCCTTGGCGTATTCACCATTCTACTCCTGATGAACGAGGACGTGAAGGCCATGTTCGCAAGCCATTCCAAGCCAACCGGATCGAATCTTTCGGTATCTTGATCTGAGGATTTCACAGAAGGAACATTCCTGTTTCGTCATTGCAGCTCTGCTGCACTCTTATCATCTGAGGAATTTGAGAAATCCGTGGTTCAAATTATTGAAGGGGAGTCGCCGTCAGCGGGTTATCATGCTTCATGAGAATCCCCCTACTCTTCTGTGCATTGACCTGGAGTGTGTGCATGCACGCACAACTGATGAAACCCCTCGCAATCGATGAACGGCACCCATGAATGGCAGGTTTGGAGAAAATGCCTGCATCGCTTCGCACCGCTGCTTTTCCGTGACGAACCCAAACCGCTGTTTCAATAGTCCGAAACATCCAGTTCTGCGATTCTTCATTGCTGACATCGCACTCAGTTGAATCTGAAAAACCCGAAGTGCAGTTGATTTTTCTCAATCGCGTTGCGAGGGTGTTTGCATGAAAACCCTTTTGATCACCGGGGCCAATCGCGGCATTGGACTGGCGCTGACCCGGGCGCTGCTGGAAAATGGCCACTCGGTCATGGGCACTTACCGTGACGCGGCCCGCTCGCAAACCCTGCTGGATCTAGCTGCCGAATCAAACCGACTGCACGCCCTTCAGGCTGATGTCACGCACGCCGGCGACCACACTCGACTGGCCGAGCAGATTGATTCACTGGGCGGACTCGACTGGGTCATTCACAATGCAGGAGTCGCCGCATGGGGGCCACTCGAAACCGAGAGCGAAGAACGCCTGCTCGACACCTTTCGGACCAATGTGGTTGCACCGCTCCTGCTAACGCGCGCATTACTGCCACTGCTGAGGCGAAGCCAGGACGCCAAGGTCTGGATGATTTCCTCCAAAATGGGTTCCATCACAGAGGCAAAACGCATCCCCGGCCCCAACTACGCCTACCCCATCAGCAAGGCTGCATTGAACATGGCAGGCGTGCAGCTCGCACGGGAACTTGCGCCCTTCAAGATTCCCGTTTTCCTGCAGACTCCGGGTTGGGTGCGCACCGACATGGGTGGGGAGAGCGCGGATTTGAGCGTGCAGCAGTGTGCCAGCGCGCTGCTCAAGCAGTTCCACTCACTCAGCTTCGCGGATTCCGGTTGTTTTCAGGAATTCGACGGCAGTCCTTTGCCGTTTTGAATGGAAGCGTTGCCGCAGCTCACTTCGCAAGCTCGGGAAAATCTTCTGTAAACTTTACCCATCCGGTCTCCGCTGGAGTCTGTGCTGGAACCTCAGGGTTCAAAGCCGCGAGAAATTGCTCCTGATGCGAACTCGCTGGCTCAACCTCGCCGTTGGCGAGCGCACGCAACAGGTAACCGAAGGTCTTCAGGATGTGCAGCTCGATTTCAGTATAACGACCCGGTTGTTGTTCAGAGTCCACCACAAACCCACCCTTCGAGATCAATTGCAGCTGCGGCTCAGGCAGAGGTGAGCGAATTACGGACAACCATTCATTCACCTGTTCCACTGCCACCGGATGGCTCAGTACTCCCGCATGGGAGGCGCGCATCCCGGTGATGGAAGAGTCCCCCGCCTGAATCAACGAACTGAGCTGACTGTCCACCGGAACCACACCGTCGCTTCCCTCCTGATTGGCCACATCCTCGTCTGTCAACGCACAGAAGAGCACCCGATGCTGCACCTGTCCACACAGCGATTTGCGGAACAAATTCTCAATGAAGGATGAGCCGGGAGCAAGGTCGCGCCAGGCGGGAACCACCAGCGGTGCCCGGGCGACTCCCACCGCAGCCGACTTTATTCCACCAAACGGAGAGGCGAGCGTCACAAACAACCCAACCTTGCGCTGCCCGTTTCGCTCCAGATGGAGATTCAGAGCATCGCGCACAATCAACCCACCCATGCTGTGGGCAACGATGACGCATGGGGTTTCGGATGGCGGGATGATCTGACCGGATAAAAAAATGTCGTAGAACAATTGACTCAATCGCCCCAGCTCCAATCCCGAGGGATAGTGGAAAAACCACGCTGCATAGCGATCTCGATCCAAGCGTTCCACCATCGACTCAAAATCCGCCGCCGTACCACCCATTCCATGCACAAAAATCACTGGCACTTTGTGAGGGCTGTCCTCCTCCAACGCATAAAACATCAAGGGAGCCATCTCCATGAAGGCAGAAGGATCATACATTCCGAGTTCGGACATGTATCGGGAGAAAATGGAATCGTCCAATGCGCGCAGGGTGCCCTCAGGGTAGAAGAGCGAACGTTCCAGCGAACGCGATTCAGCCGGGCCGTAGTCGACTGGAAAGGTGGATATTGTGATGCGTGTCTGCGGGTCACCCTCCAGATCCATGTTTGCGGCCACGCGACCGGGGTAGGTCTCTTCATCCAGTGAAAGGGTTGTGCTGCCGTCGATTTCATCGACCTGAAGCGTTCCATCACGATTTCGATCCGTCGCCATCACCAGATGATAGTTACCTTCCGGCAAATTCATCCCGTAGAAGGATCCGGAACGCCCCAGGCGGAACACATCCACAATCTCATCCGGCTGCAAGTCATTGGAAACCGCGAGAACCACAACCGGAGCTCCTGAATGATCAGCGGAATCACCCTCGATGCGTCCGTATACAAAAAACGTGGGTTCTTGCAGGATATGCTTTGCAGTCGCGAGCTTGGGTTCATGGCGGTGTGACTGCTCATAATCGCGTTGCGCCTTGACCTGTCCAAGGTAAGTACAGCCGCTTCCGAGCAAAACGCAAAGGCATGCGAGCAGTGCACCCCGCCGCCGGAACTCATCACAGGACGAATTCCTCCGAAAGACGGCAATCATCCCGTTCAGTGCGCGTGTTCGAGCTGATACTTGCGCCCGATCAACGCCGTAGTCTCCACCCAGGCCGACCAGGTTGAACGCAGTTGACGCTGGATCATGCGCATTTCCACCTGGATGAGCTTGCGTGTCTCCGCAGAAGCCGCCTTGCGCTTTTCCACAACCAGACGGCTCAAGCGTGAGGACTGCGTATTAAAAGTCTCATACAGATCGGAGAGCTTCTGGTGGAAAGCCGCAGCAGCGGGATCGGTGTGGTGGCGCAAGTGGTGCTCGAAGAAATCTGAAATCAGATGCAAATCCTTGCGCACAATGATCTTCTGCAAGCGTATGTTATCTACGCGTCGCAGGTTGCTTACCCATCCGAGTTTGGCTGCAGTCCAGATGATCCACTTGGTCGGATCAAAATGCCACCACTTCACGCCGTTGCGATAATCGTTGGCAAAAGTGTGGTGATAGTTGTGATAGCCCTCACCAAAGGTGAGCAGCGCAAGCACGGCGTTGTCCACCGCACTGAGTTCCTTGGCATAGGTGCGCGAACCCCAGGTGTGAGCAAGGGAGTTGATGAACCAGGTGCTGTGGTGGATGCAGAAAACGCGCAGCACAAACGAAAAATACAGGGCCGTCACGGGATGCATGAACAGGCACGCCAGACCGAGGACCGCCAGATTGACCACAATCGTCAGCAGCAGGAAGTGACGGTGCTGAAACATCACGCGTGGATTTTTGACAAGGTCGTCCACGACACTTTCGTCAATTTGCTGGCGGTAGTCGAGCAGCCAGAGAAAGTGCGCATACCAGAACCCTTTTTTGATGGAATAGGGGTCTTCATCCGTGTCCACATGCGTGTGGTGTTTGCGATGGTCGTAGGACCATCCCAGGGCAGACCATTGGAATGCAAGCGTTGCAAGGCACAACACAACGGCTTCAAAGATCGGATGCGCCTGATAGGTCTTATGGGAGAACAGACGGTGATACCCAACTGTGATTGAGAGTCCACCCAATAGGTTGGTAACGATGAAAAAGCCAACTCCCACCCATGAAAAATGCTGCACGACCCACGGCAGGAGTGCCAGCAGCAGGATGTGATAGGTCACCAAAAATGCCAATATGTCCCAGTTCTTAATGCGTTTCATTCCAATTCTACTTCCATTTCCAATACAGGGCAGTTGTGAGCGCTGGGCCATTTTTGATTCATCGCCTTTGATGCGCTCCACTCCTGCCTCGGAGAAACATTGCATTCACTTTTCCAAAATTACCAGCCCTAATGCCCAAAATCATTCCTTCTTATGATTCGCCGCGTAACTTGTCCTGTTTTGCATGAGCCATACTCAAGGTAGGAATGAACCCGCATCTCAACTGCGTGTGTCACACGCCTTGCATGCCCGCTCTTCAGTGCTATGCTGTGCGACGGAACCCGCGCAGCGTTTCCACTCGCGTTGCCAATCTGATGCCTACACCCTGACCCGCCGCCATGGACGCCTTCCTGCTCTCCCGCGTGCAATTTGCCGCCAACATCACGTTTCACATTCTCTTTCCCACGATCACCATCGCACTGGGCTGGATGCTGCTCTTCTTCAAACTGCGCTACCAGCGAACCCGTGACGACAAGTGGATGGAACTCTACTTCTTTTTCACCAAGGTCTTTGCGCTCACCTTCAGCCTCGGAGTGGTGAGCGGCGTCACGATGTCATTCCAGTTTGGCACCAACTGGCCGGGCTACATGAACACCGTCGGCAACATTGCCGGCCCCCTGCTCGCGTATGAAGTGCTCACGGCTTTTTTCCTGGAAGCCACCTTCCTGGGCATCATGCTCTTTGCGTTCCGCAAGGTGCCCAACTGGCTGCACACGCTCGCCACCCTGCTGGTCGCCAGCGGCACGACGCTCTCAGCCTTCTGGATCCTGGCACTGAACAGCTGGATGCACACCCCGAGCGGTTTCACCTTGATCGATGGGGTTGCCCATGCCACCAGCTGGTGGCAGGTCGTCTTCAACCCTTCCATGCCCTATCGGCTCACCCACACGCTGGTCGGCTCGGGGTTGACCGTCGCGTTTTTGATCGCAGGCCTGCTCGCCTATCGTTGGCTCCGGGGAGATGACCGCCCCGCCGTGCGAAGTGGATTGGCTTCAGCCTTGGTGCTCGCTGCCGTGCTCGCCCCATTGCAGGCCATTCTTGGAGACCTGCACGGTCTCAATACACGTGACCATCAACCCGCCAAACTGGCGGCCATGGAGGGACACTGGGAAAGCCATCACGGTGCACCGCTCGTGCTCTTCGCCCTGCCCGATGACGCCGAACGCCGAAATCATTTCGAAGTGGCAATTCCCAAACTGGGCAGCCTCATCGTCACACGCGATCCCAATGGTTTTGTCGAGGGCCTCGATGCACACGAGGGCAATCATCCCCGCGTGGCCCCGGTTTTCTGGAGCTTCCGCGTCATGGTCGGAATGGGACTGGTGATGATCGCGGTCGCATTTTGGGGAGTCTGGTGCCTGTGGCGTCGCGGCACCCAAACCCTGCCCCGTCGATTGCTGCAAGTGCTGGTAGCGCTCACTTTTTCCGGCTGGGTCGCCACCATTGCCGGTTGGTATGTGACCGAAATGGGTCGTCAACCCTGGCTGGTCACGGGCGTTTTGCTTGCGAAAGACGCTGCCGCTGACCTTCCTCCCGCCCACGTCGGACTCACACTCACGGCCTACCTCATCACTTATATCCTGCTGCTGCTCGCCTACATGGGTTCGCTCTTCTATCTGACTCACCACGAGATGCAAGCAACTGCAAAAGGAGGAACTCCAGCATGAACGAATGGATCACCACCGGGCAGTGGCTGCCCTTTGCCTTCGCGTTTCTGATCGGGCTTTCCATGCTGCTCTACGCCATACTCGACGGATACGACCTCGGCGTGGGCATGCTTTCTGCCCGGGTTGATCCGGAGCAGCGCGACCGCATGATCGCCTCCATTGGTCCGTTTTGGGATGCCAATGAAACCTGGCTTGTGCTCGGCGTGGGCCTGCTGCTCGTTGCTTTCCCTGCAGCTCATGGCATCGTGCTGCAGGCGCTCTACCTTCCCGTCACCCTCATGATTCTCGCCCTGGTCTTTCGCGGCGTGTCCTTTGACTTTCGGAAAAAAGTACCCGCCCACCGCAAGGCACTGTGGGATCGGGTCTTCTACTGGAGTTCACTGGTGGTCGCCCTGAGCCAGGGATACATGGTCGGACGCTTTGTCACCGGGTTTCAGTCTGGAGTAGCGGCCGAACTGTTTGCGCTCTTCTTTGGACTGCTGGTGGTCGCCGGATACGTGCTCATGGGCGCATCCTGGCTCATCCTCAAAACCGAAGGCGCATTGCAGGCGCGCGCGATCTGCTGGGCACGCCGTGCGATCTGGGTCATGGTGTTGGGCGCCATTCTCAGCAGCCTGGCCGCTGTGTTCACGGATACACGCATCTACGAGCGCATGTTTGCGATGCCCGAACTGACCCTGTTGCTTGTGATGCCGCTCATTTCGATTGCGTTAACCCTGCTGATGCACCAGATCTGCTCGATCCTTCCCCTTCCCGATGACCGGCTCGCCTGGCTGCCTCTCACCATCGCCGCCAGCATTTTTGCACTGGGATTCATCGGACTGGTCTACAGTTTTTATCCCTACATCATTCCCGGAGTGCTGCGCATCGAAGAGGCCGCTGCCGCACCAGAGTCGCTCTGGGTCATTTTAATCGGTGCGGTGCTGGTGCTGCCGTTCCTGATCGGTTACACCCTGATGGCCTACTACATCTTTCGCGGCAAAGCGAGTGACCTGCGCTACGACTGAGCGCAGTTGCATCACTCCTGCCCAACAGGCAAGCTCGGAAAAACACTGCCCGCCCAAGGCTCAGGCATCCACAAAACCTAGTAGCGCTGCATCAGGGTGAGCAGTTCCCGGTCAAGCTGGTGTCCATGCCAATCCTCGTAGTTCACATCGCTTCGCTTGGAATCAAGCACTCCAAAATCCCCTCGAAAATTCCACAGGGCAAATCCGATGTCGTGCTGCTTGAGCAGGGACAACACTTCTTCCATCCATGGTAAAAACACCTTGTGCGGAGTATAGCGGTAACAGCCAAACTCTCCGCAATGCACCCCGATGCCCTGCCGAACCAACTCGGCCCACGGGGCAAACTGGATTGCGAGTTCCTTCGCACCGGAGTACGATCCATCCTCATTCGCATACGGCCACTGCGGAACTGGCCAATCGGCATTCTCGCCCACCCACGTTGCCTTGTAATGCGTCAGGCGAAACGGATCGTAGGCGTGAAATGCCTGAGCAACCGGCTCATCAAGCAGATTCAACACCACCTCTCGCCCCACTCCCGTGCCATCGATGATCACGATGCGGTCAGGCGAGATGTCATGGATGATGCGCTGACCGCGCAGCATCACCCGTCGGTAATCCTGACGACTCATCTTCTCGCCCACGTTCGGAGCCTCGTTCACCAAATTAAAACTCAACTGTTCGCGGGAATACCCACGATAGCGGCGAGCCAGCAAGTCCCAGAAAAACGCAAAGGCGTCCTCAGCCTGCGCATCCTTGAAGAGATTAAATGGCTCCCGCTCCCACCCGTTGATGCAATATCCCGGCGCACGGTGCATGTTCACGGTCACGTGCAGTCCATACTGTGCGCAAAGCTCGACCGCACGGTCCATACGCTCAAGAGCGCGCTCATCAATATTGCGAATTTCATCGAGTGCCATGTGCCGGGTTTCACGCCAGGTTCCCTCTACAAAAAACCAGTAGTCAAAGGGCAGGCGCACATAATCAAAGCCCCAATCGCGAATCCACTGCAGATCACTTTCCTTCAACATCTGATCGCCATACTGGGAGTTTGACGAAAATGCGGAGAAAAACGCCATCAGGTTAAACCCACGCCAGCGCGGGATCGCGTTCTTCGCAGCAGGAGTTGCCGCAGTGGCAGCCTGAGTCGCCAAAGGCAGGCTGATGGTGGAAGCTGCCGTCGCAGCCAGACCCGCTTTCAAAAAATCACGGCGATTGGTCGGAATCATAGTGGGGTTTCCTCGGTTTGGGGTTAATGGGGATGCCACCAATCAACTGCTCGCAGACCTCCGGGTCAACGCAAGCAACTCGCAGAGTTGTTCATGTTATTGAACACTTCAATACCAGCCCGAGTGCCTATTCTGCGCTCTCACCCACCTCTATTCCATCGTAGCGGGAACTTCCAGCCCGCGCCTTCCATCCCCAAACCATCGTAGCGGGAGCTTCCAGCCCGCGCCTTCCATCCCCAAACCATCGTAGCGGGAGCTTCCAGCTCGCGCACCCACCGCGCGCCTTCATCCTCAGACGCACACACGGTGACACTTCCTGCTCGAATCACACCGTCCATTAATTCCAATTTGACAGCCAGCCGGAGTTTCGGAAGGTATCGCAACAGCGTGATGCGCATTGACACCCCCGCTTGATGCTGCATTCGCAAAAATCGACCCATACCAAACCCCAACAGTTACGCCCACTATGAACCCTGATCCATCACCCCGCGCCGTTGATCTGCCCTGGAGCCGACGTGAATTCATCAAAACCACTGGTCTCGCAGTCGGTGCCGCCTCAGTGCTTGGCGCGACCGGCACACTCAGTGCCGCACAGGGAACCTCACCCAAACCGGGCAGCAAGCTTCGCATTGCCATCGTCGGTGTCGGTGGACGTGGTGTGCATCACGTACGCGCCTACGCCAAAGAGCAGATCGTTGCATTTTGCGATGTGAATCGCAGCACCGAAAACACCACAGGACTCGGTTGGTACACCACGATCAAGGAGCCACTGGAGCGTTTTCCGGACGTACCACTGTTTGAGGACTACCGCGTGATGCTGCGCAAGATGGGGGATTCCATCGACGCGGTTTCCATCGCCACTCCCGACCACATGCATTTTCCCATCGCCAAGGCCTGTATCGAAGCGGGCAAACATGTGCTGGTGGAAAAACCGCTCACCCACACTGTCTGGGAAGCGCGCGAACTGCTGCGGCTGGCCCAGAAGCATGGGGTTGTCACGCAGATGGGCAATCAGGGCCACGCCAACGAGGGTACCCGCCTCGTGCGTGAATGGGTGCAGGCTGGAGTGCTCGGAGACATTCGCGAGGTTTTCCACTGGACCAACCGTCCCGTCTGGGAACAAGGACCTCGCCGCATCGACCACTCCAACGGTGCTCCCAAGATCCCCAAGGAACTCAATTGGAACCTCTGGCAGGGCGTTGCCAGGGAACAGGCCTATGATCCCGCTTATCTCCCCTTTGAGTGGCGCGGCTGGTGGGAATACGGCTGCGGCGCACTCGGCGACATGGCCTGCCATGTCATGGACTCTGCCTTCTGGGCGCTCGATCTCGGCTATCCGGAGACGATCGAAGCCAGCGCAACTTCCTTCAACGAATGGAGCGCTCCCAAGACCTCCCATGTCATTTATCAATTTCCGGCCCGGGGTTCCATGCCACCTGTCACGGTTCACTGGTTTGACGGCGACCTCAAACCACCCATTCCCGCACACGTGCCACGCGACTTCGATTTTGGAACCAGCGGCACATTTCTAGTGGGTTCCGAAATGACCGCCCACACCCCGGAATATTCGGAGAGTGTGCGTCTCTACCCGACAGAAAAATTCATGGAGGTGCGGCCAAAGCTGCCGCCCAAAACGATTCCCCGCATCAAGGATTCCAATCACTTTCAGGAGTTCATCGATGCCTGCAAGGGTGGACCGGCCTGCGGTTCACGCTTTGAATATTCCGCACCGTTCACCGAAACCGTGTTGCTGGGCAACATCGCGATCCGCGCAAAACAGCGCCTGCAATACGATGCTGAGCGAGCGCAATTCACCAACTCGGACTACGCAAACTCGCTGTTGACGAAGTCTTACCGTTCATTCTGAGGCAGGGATTACAGCGGACTCCACCGCTGTGGTGTCCGCAACCATTCACATGCACACCGGAGGCGACCCTCCGCACCCGCTTACCTGCATCAAGGGTTTGCACATACAGGGGAAACTGCAGCTCGCTGATCGGTTCACTTCCCTCGAGAAGGATCTGCACCGTTCCAACGCCTTCGGAGGGTCGCAGTGTGATCAGACCATAGTTGATCGCACCGCTGAACACCCCCACCCGCAGGGCATTGGGTTCATCTTTCAGTCCACCCGGTCGGTTTAATGCGCTTGAGGTCGCATCGATCAGTTGAGAACCATGCGATAACTCCAGCAGGGACAACTCCGAATGGTGGCGATCTCCCGAAATGACCAGAGCTTTGCCCGGACAGTTTGCATCAATCCAGTCGATCAGGCGCTGCCGCTCCCCGGGAAAATTGGCCCACTTCTCAAAAGCATGCTCGGCAGAGAGCAGCTGGATGCTGCTGCCGATAATGCAGAAATCAAATTCATCCCCGTTGAGCAGGGGTTGTAACCACTTCCACTGCGCCTCTCCGAGCAGGCTGCCTTCAGGGTCAGGCTGATACACCGCAAACGGTTCACCCTCACGCTGGATACGCTCGAGCGGACCACGAAAGGTTCGTGTGTCCAAAAGGATGAAGCGGAGCCGAAATCCATCGCCTACCACACGATCCACGTGGTGGTAGATGCCTTCCCGCGTAAAGATTTCATGTGTTTCCGGAAGATCCAGAAAGCGCGCAAATTCCAACTTGCTGGCCTCTTTCATCGCATATTCCCGACCGCCGTCATTCAGACCGTAGTCATGGTCATCCCAGGTGCCGAGCACCTCGGCGCGCTGCCGCAGCGCCTGGTAGCCGGGTTGCGCCTTGTTGCGCTCGTATTTCTCACGCATCACCGACATGTCTTCCGTGTCTCCGTAGATGTTGTCACCAAGCCAGACCCAGAACTGCGGCTCCTGCAGGAGGATGTCGTCCCAGAGGGGTTGCGGTAGATCCTGATGATTGCAGGAACCAAAGGCGATGCGGATGGAATCGTCCGAACCTTGCTCATCCGCACTTACTAGTGACCCTGCCCCAAGCAGCGCCATCGCCAACCCATTGACCACACCCCATCGCACCCACTCAAACCAAATTTTGTTCATACTCCCAAGCAAACCAAAGCGTTGGGTTTGGCAAAACCGAATGCTCCATCTCACGAAATTGTAACCTTTATTGGATTTTCTTCTTTCGGCGTGCCAGATACGCGCCCAACTCCTCTGCCCCGCTCTCGCACGAGCGGAATTTGGTAAAATTCCGGGCATTGCAGTGGAAGTATACCCGTTCCGCCATTCGCACCTGCACGCGGTCCGAATTTTTCCAAATTCGGCTACAAAGTCCATGCGTTGCGAGTGATCCTCACGAACTATCCGGATTACGTAGACGACTCCGATATGAGACCCTATCCCATACAAAGGGGATGCGGCTGTTTTCCCTACCCCATGCGTGTCCACTTTGCACGAAGCAGGTTGAACAAATCTGCGATTTGCTTCAGGCTGCAATACCAAACGATGCCCTGCGCTCGTCGTTGTTTCTCTCTACCATGATCCTGCAATTACTTCTGGGAATCGTTACCCTGCTCAGTTGGCTGAGCATTTTTCATGTCCTGCAGTCAGACCGCAAACCCGAGGTGACCATTGGCTGGGTGCTCGCGCTGTTCTTCATCACCCCGCTCGCACTGCCAGCTTACTGGGTCTTCGGATTTCGTCGCTATCGCGGATACACGCAAACCCTGCGACGCACCATTGCGATCAATCAAGACTACGTGCAAGGGTTTTTTGACAATCTTTCCCGCCACAGGGAGGAAGACTGCCCCGCATTTGATGGCCTGCAATCCCTGACCCCCTTCCCGCTGACACGCGACAACCACATCGAACTGCTCATCGATGGTCCGGCGACCTATCAGGCCATCTTTCATGCCATCAGCCAGGCCAAGCACTACGTCCTGGTGCAGTATTTCATCATCGAAACCGGCGAAACCGGCGATGCCTTTTTTGAATTGCTGCTGCAAAAGGCGCGAGAAGGCGTGAAGGTCTACCTGCTGCATGATTATTTTGGCAGTCGTCACATGCACCATCGATATGTGCAGAAATGCGAAGCTGCAGGGATTCGCATGCGCCCGTTTCGCAGCCCGCGCATCCATCGTTCGCTCTACCACATCAACTTTCGCAACCATCGCAAAATCGTGGTCGTCGATGGCCAATATGCATTCACGGGTGGACTGAATATCGGTGATAAATACCTGGGACGCAGTGCAGGTCTGCGGCACTGGCGCGACACCCATCTCAAACTCACAGGCCCTGTCGCATTCGAACTGCAGGCCTCCTTCATTTCGGACTGGCTCTGGACTACCGGAAACCTCATCAAGGACTTGAGCTGGAGCCGACAGGACCCCACTCCGCTTGGAACACAAACTGCCGCCATTTTTCCCACAGGCCCGGCAGATGCGCGCCCAGTCTGCATCCTCAAGCTGGTTGCACTGATCCAGGAGGCACGCGAACGCCTGTGGATTGCCACACCCTACCTGATCCCCGATGAAGCCATCATGGTGGCGCTCGAAGCCGCCGTGCGCCGCGGAGTGGAGGTGCGCATCCTCACGACAGGAGCCGTCGACCACTACATTGTATTTGCCGCAGGCTGGTACTATGCGGAACAATTGCGCCGGGCTGGCGTGCGCATCTATCGCTACAACGACGGATTCATGCACCAAAAGGTTTTGCTGGTCGACCAAAAGCTCGCGTCCGTAGGCACGGTCAATCTCGATCCACGAAGCTACAGCCTCAACTTCGAAGTCTCTCTGATCAGTCCCGACTCCCAAACCATCAGGCGCGTCGAAGCCATGCTTACCGAAGATTTTGAATCCGCGACCGAAAATCTCTGGGAATGGAAGGAAATTGGCGCCGTGCGTCGCACCACTGCCCGCTTCCTGCGTCTGTTCTCTCCCCTGATCTAAGGTGATCGGATTCCGACACTCGCCTGGTGTCGAGGGCATATACTGCGAAACCGAATTTTTCCAAATTCGGCTACAGGAGGGGAAATTGAACGACAGGAGGGGAAATTGAACGACAGGAAGGGAATTCAGCTACGGGAGGGGCATTCCGGCTATGGGAGGGGCATTCCGGCTATGGGAGGGGTAATTGGGCTACCAGAAGGCAGGAAACGCTACAATAATCAACCAGGCTGATAATCTACACACTGCCTGATAGGAGAATTTGGAAAAATTCCGCATTTGGCCTGCGTTCCTCGACCCACCTTCCCAAGATCTTCCCAACGCAGAAAAACAGGCGAATTTCGCAAATGGACCACAAGCTTGCGCTTTCATTGGGATTCCCGTCAGCTGCAAACTGCCCATGGAAAAAGAATAGACTTTGAGCCTGAGTTCCGCACAATGCGAAACCTTCTTCACCTTACCTGAAATTTCATGCAAAAATCCCTGATCGTCGTTGATGATCTCAAGCTCTGGAGGCCCTACTATCCATCCGAGATGGTCGTCAGTTTCCGGGATTACCTCGAACTCAAGGGGGAAACCCTTCAACAGACCCAGCGCGTCATCAACCTGTGCAACTGCGGAAAATACCTCGGCCAGGGCTACTATTGCTCCCTGCTCGCCGAGGCGCGCGGACATCGCGTCATGCCCACCGTAAACGCGATCAACGACCTGCGCTCCCGCCAACTGTATCTGATCGCGCTGGGCGAACTGAAGGATCTGCGCCTGCCCGCCCCCCAACCCCAGGGTGATGCCACCATTGCCTTCAAAATCTATTTTGGCACCTGCGGCATCGAATCCCTGCGCACGCTCAGTCGCCGCATGTTCGAGCGCGTTAATTTTCCCATCCTCGAAGCGGTGCTGCAATACCGTGACGGATGGAATCTGCGCAGTCTGAACGCCATCGCACTCGATGAACTCTCGGATACGGAGCAGAGCGAATTTGCGGAAGCCCTGGAGCGCTACAGTCAGGGCATCTGGCGAAAGGGTCGCCAACCCAAACATGCGCGCTGGCAGATGGCGATTCTGGTCAATCCCGAGGAAAAAATGCCGCCGTCAGATCCCGCAGCGATCAAGCGCTTTGTCAAGGCCGGCGCGAAGCTCGGTATCGAGGCCGAACTGATCTCCCCGAAGGACATGAACCGCCTCAGCGAGTTCGACGCGCTCTTCATCCGCGAGACCACCGAAATCAATCACCACACCTATCGCTTCGCACGCCGGGCACAGCTGGAAGGCCTCGTTGTGATCGACGACCCCATTTCCATCCTGCGTTGCTGCAACAAGGTCTATCTGACCGACGCCTTCAAACGCAGTCGGGTGCCCACGCTCGCCAGTCGCATCATCCAATCCAAGGATCGCAAGGTAGTCGAGAGCCTGGAACAGGACTTTAGCTATCCGATCATCCTGAAAATCCCCAACGGCTCCTTCTCCAGGGGCGTGTGCAAGGTGAAAAACCGCAGCGAACTCAAGGCGACGCTCAAGGAATTGTTCCAGCAGAGCGCGCTGCTGCTCGCCCAGGAGTATCTTTACACTGAGTTCGACTGGCGTGTCGGTGTGCTCAACCACAAACCGCTCTACGCCAATCGCTACTACATGGCCAAGGACCACTGGCAAATCTATGAGCATGGAAACGGTGCAGTGAAATCCGGCGCATGGGACTCCCTTCCCACGTTTGAGGTGCCCAAGGTCGTGCTCGATGCTGCCGTTCGCGCCGCCAATCTGATCGGTGACGGGTTATACGGCATTGATCTCAAACAGAGCGGCAACAGTGCCTATGTGATTGAGGTTAATGATAACCCGAGCATCGACCATGAGGTCGAAGATGCCTACATCGGGGATGAACTCTACATGCAGATCATGGGAGAGTTTGCACGTCGTCTCGAAACCCGTGGAAAATAATCACCAGAGGGATGCCTGCTCGGTGCGGGATGCCACGCCGGACGATCTGTCAGCCATCCTCGACATCGAGGCCCACAGTTTCAGAGGGGATCGCTTTTCACGGCGCCAATTCCGTTACCTGATGCAACGCGCGTTGGCATCCTTCGTGGTGGCAGTTGTCGACAGACAGGTGCGTGCCTATGCCATCCTCTTCACGCCCAGGCGCCATGCCGTAGCCCGACTCTACTCTGTTGCGGTGCACCCGGATGCCCAGGGCAAGGGTCTGGGCAAACACTTGCTGCTCCACCACCTGAAACTCGCTGCCGATCTGGGTTATCCGCGCCTGAGACTGGAGGTACGGCAGGATAATCACACCGCAATCGCGCTCTACGAGAAGCTGGGATTTCGGTGGTTTACGGACAAGCCCGACTATTACGAAGATGGTTGCGCCGCAAGCTGCTATGAAATACAGCTCGATTGAGCACCGCTCCACACGGCGTCGGCTCAGTGTGCATTACCCCAACATCACCTTTCGACCGGTACGGATCGATTCATGGATCGCATCGATAATGCGCGCATCCTGCAATCCCTCATGTGCTCCGACTTTTGACGGCGTGCCCTCGATCACACAGCGCGCAAAGTCCTCCATCTGCAGGCGCTGCTGGTTGACCTGGGGGAAATTGAAATCCCCTCGCGAGGTGCGGCACGCTTGGCCCGAGTAGGCGGTTGCGGGTTCGAAATTGATCCAACCATCCCTGCACCCTACAAACAGGCGGTCAATGCGCGCATTCGGTCCCGTGTAGCAGCTCGCGAGCGTGCCATCCTCCCACTCCAACTGCCAGGTGTACATTTCGGGAAATTCCGAAAAATACTCGGGGCGCTTCGTGCTGGCCTGTGCCGTGACCGCAATCGGTTCACTGCCCTTGGCATGGCGCACGTTCTGGATCGGATACACACCCAAATTGTAAAGGGAGCCACCACCCATCGATTTTTTCAGCTTCCAGCTGCCAAGTTGTGGTGTGTAGGAATACCCCAGTGCCGATTCCAGGTAGTTAACTGGCCCCATCTCTCCGCTTTGTGAGAGTCGCTTCATTTCGATGAAATAGGGATCATACGGCATGCGATACCCGACCGCCAGCAGGCGACGGTTTTCCTCGGCCACCGCGATCATCTGCTCACATTCCGCCGCCGTCAGCCCCATGGGTTTTTCGCAGATCACATGCTTTCCAGCGCGCAGTGCGCGGATCGAATACTCCGCATGCATGCTGTTCGGCAGCACGACGTAGACGACATCGATCTCATCATTGTCCACGATGGTATCAAAATTCTCGTAGTTGTAGATATTGCGCTGCGCGATGTCATACTCCCGCGCCCATCGCTCCGCCTTGGCCGGAGTTCCCGTCACGATGCCTGCGAGATAGCAGTTGTGGGTTTCTTTCAACGACGGCCCCAGTTGCCCCGTGCTGTAGCTCCCCAGTCCGACCAGTGCAAATCCCAGTTTGCGGCGGTTTGCAGCGGCAATGGCAGTCAGCGGGGCCATGGAGCTGGCAAGCACGGTGGCTCCCGCAAATCCCACTGCGGTTTTGAGAAATCGGCGACGGTTGGGCAGTGTGGCATCTGGATTCATGGTCGTGTGAAATGGGCGGTTTGTGTCCCGCCAAACCTAAGCGCGCCCGCCGAAGCTTCAAGCAGGCGAGGCACAATTCACATCCAAAAAGCAGTGTGACGACACGCCGTACGGTCGATCAGACTCACACTTCGAGGTTGTCAATCAGCCGGGTTTTCCCGACAAATACCGCACCCGCCAGCAACAGGGTTCCGGGAATAGCTTCTGTTGCAGGTTGCAGTGTGTGGCGATCCACAATCTCCAAATAATCCACCCGCAGCAAGGGTTCACTGGCCAACAGCTCGCGCATGTGTTCCAGCACAGCGGCAACCGAGCACTCCCCTGCCTCAATGCGTGCACGTCCCCGTTGCAGGGCCTGCTGCAGAAGCGGCGCGACCACGCGCTGTTCCGCCGTGAGGTAGGCGTTGCGCGAACTCATCGCCAGTCCGTCAGCTTCCCGCTCGGTCGCTCGCCTCACGATGCGCAGCGGCATGTTGAGTTCGCGCACCATCTTTTCAATCAGGGTGACCTGCTGGGCATCCTTTTGCCCAAAGACCGCAACGTCGCAGCGCGTGAGATTGAATAACTTGCAGCACACCGTGAGCACTCCCTTGAAATGACCCGGACGACTCGCACCGCACAGTCCAAGGCTGGCGGATTCTTCCATCACATAGGTCGAGTGGTCGGAGGCATACATGTCGCCTGAGGTAGGACAAAACACCAAATCCACCCCTCGCGCATCTGCAAGTTTCAAGTCCCGCTCAAGATCGCGTGGATAAGCATCCAAATCCTCTGTCGGACCAAACTGGGTCGGGTTCACAAAGATGGTGAGAATGACGACATCCCCGTGCTCACGGGCCACATCCACCAACCCCAAGTGCCCCTCATGCAAATACCCCATGGTCGGCACCAGCGCAATGCGCTTGCCAGCACCGCGATACTCCTCCACTGCGGTTTTCAACTCCTCCAGACTGCGAGCAACCTTCATCCCCAAACCCTACGCCCACACACCCCAAAATCAATCGGGAAAATCCAGATTCCTGGGGCCTACCCCATCCCAAAAATAGGAGTCCCGATACCTCGAGAGAAACCATCTAATGTTCGGCCTGATGGATCAAGGGTTCGCTACTAACGCAAGTTCCAATTGGATTCCTCTGAAATTTCCAATTCTGAACCAACCGAAACACAGATTCTTCGCCATCAGCGATTTCCCTATCTTGCGTAGGACTCCCGCTCGCCGGAAGCCGCACGAACCACCACGCCCTCCCCAAGCGATCAGATCCCCCGTTGCGAAATTTGGAAAAATTTCGACCCCCTGGGCACTCGAATACCTCAACGGTTCGACCTCTCCCAGCAACAGGTTCAAGAACCACCCACAAAAAACCTGTTGCGCTCAGCACATCCTGTTGGACTGGCCCCGCCAGTCCATCCAGTGAAGCACAGCGAAACGATGTTCCAACTCACAGCAGCCAATCAGCCTTGCCAGGCAAAACCGATATTGAAAGAACCATACCCAGACATTTACTAACCACAAGGTGTCAACTTTTGATCAGGACGAGAGACCTGTCCCATAACCTATCGCCTATAACCACCCAAGCTAACACCGTTCGTCCTACGGACTCTCTTGATCCGGCTTCGCCGGAGCAGGATACACGTCGTCCCTCCGTGTAACAGGTTCAAAAACAATCTTTTTTGTTCCGTAGCGGAATTTGGAAAAATTTCGACCCCCTGGACACTCGAAAACCTCATCGGTTCGACCTTTCCCAGTAACAGGTTCAAGAACCACTCACAAAAACCTGTTGCGCGCAGCGCATCCTGTTGGACTGGCCTCACCAGTCCATCCAGTGAAGCGCAGCGAAACGATGTTCCAACTTCCAGCAGTGCGTCAGCCTTCGCCATCAATCTGGATCCTGAACTTGTGAAAGACATAGGGGTGCTCTGGCCCTCTGGCCTGAGCACATCAGATCTCTGAATTTGCCATCCCACCATCCGTCATTCGCCTTTTGCAGCTCCGCTGCATCAGACAGGCATTTGCAGTTGTCCGGAGGGGTCGGAGCTGCCCTCAAGTTTGAGCAGGAACTGCTTGCGCCAGAGTCCACCGCCGTAGCCAGTGAGGCTGCCGTCTTTGCCGATGACGCGATGACAGGGGATGAGGATGGAGATGCGGTTGTCACCGTTCGCTCGCGCGACGGCACGGATGGCAGCCAGGTTGCCGATTGCAGCAGCCTGTTCCTGATAGGAGCGGGTCTGCCCATAGGGGATGGTGAGCAATTCCTTCCACACTTGCTCCTGGAAGGGAGTTCCCGCCAGCTGCAGAGGAATGTCAAAATTCTTCCGCTTGCCCTCAAAATAGGCTGCCAGTTGCTCCGACAGCTGATCCAGAAGCGGATGTTCCCCAGGCAAAAACTCCGCTCCGATGGCCTTGCGTAGGCGCAGGATCTGTGTCTGCAGCATGCGTCGGTCGGTGAACTCCAGCAGGCAGATGCCTTCGTCGGTCGCGCCACACAGGAGCGGTCCGAGCGGCGAAAGAATGCGGGTGACGGTCACCAGACTGCGGCTGCCACTCTGGGATGGCTTGAAGCCAGTGATGTTGCGAAAGGCCTCATTAAAGGCACTCAGCGAATCAAATCCATTGTCGTATGCAGTGTGAATCACAGGATCCTTGTGTCGAATTTGCCCAAAAGCGCGGTTGATGCGAAGGCAGCGCAGGTAGGCTTGAAAGGTCATGCCATGCTGAGTCTTAAACCAACGCCGAACCCGCACCGGGTCAAGGCCACGGTGACGCAGATCCGCATCCCGATAGATTCCGCCAGGTTCGGCACGGATCGCTTCCAGCAACTCCCGAATCCAGCTCGGTGTGCTGCCCAGTGGCTCCATCGGGTGACAGCGGCGACACGAGCGGTAACCATGGGCAAGCGCTTCTCGCGCAGTGGCAAAATACTCCACATGCTGACGCAGTGGTTTGCGGGCACTGCACGAGGGTCGGCAGAAGATGCCAGTGGTTTTGATCGCAGCCACAAAGATGCCCTCATACCGGCTATCCTTGTCCAGTAGGGCCTGGTACATTTCTGCTTCCGGTGGCAAACGGGAATCCTCCATCGATACGGTGCCTTTCATGGTGCCGATGATGCCAGCTGGACAAAAGATGCGCCACCGGAAATTGAACATCGAATTCCGATTTTCATCACCTATCCCCCATCACCACCCAACCCAACATTGTTCTCGTCGAATTTTCTCTCATGGCAACTTCCCTATCTTGCGTAGGACTCCCGCTCGCCGGAAGCCACCGTCCCAACCCGCCATGCCCTTACCCAAGCGATCAGATCCCCCATAGCGGAATTTGGAAAAATTTCGAACCCTGGACACTCGAATACCTCAACGGTCCGACCTTTCCCAGTAACAGGTTAAAGAACCACCCACAAAAAACCTGTTGCGTGCAGCGCATCCTCTCCCTCTTCATCTGAGAAATCTAAGTCATTTGCTTCGCACCCAACAAGTAGGGTTTGAATGCCGCTTCGCTCTGAAGTGGTTCAAAATCTTTCTTTTATAACATCACAGAGCAACAAAACGCGGAGGGCTGTTGACATTCGGCACACAGTAAGCAAATTTGGGGCATGTATGACTGGTCGGATGAAAAAGATCAGATCCTAAAACAAAAGAGAGGTATTGGTTTTGAGGATATCGTCTTCCATCTCGACCAAGGTGACCTGATTGCGGTTTCGGAACATCCAAATAAGGAAAAATACCCTGATCAGAGGGTCATGTATGTTCGGGTAGACGATTACATTTACTTGGTTCCCTTTGTGCAATCAGGGAGGAAAATGTTCCTGAAGACCATCATACCGAGCAGAAAAGCAACGAAGAAATATCTGGAGGAGACAAGATGAACTACGACGATTTTGAAAAAGAATTGCTTGAACATGAAGATGAAATCCTGGCAAACGCTAGAACGCCTACGGATCAGGAAAAAGATCGATTCCGAGAGGCGGCCCGCCATACCTTGAATAAAGACAAAAGGATCAATATTCGGATTTCATCACGAGATCTCGGCTCTCTGCAGCGCAGGGCGAATCGCTACGGAATGCCGTATCAAACCCTGATTACAAGCATCCTGCATCGTTACATCTCCGGCGAAATCAAGGAAGTTGGAATCGAACAAGATGCGACGAGGAATTCCGAATCAATTCGGGATTCATCATCCTCGAACTAGTGTCCCATCACCCATCAACCCAACCCCGTTCTCGTAGCATCTTCTCTCATGGCAACTTCCTTATCTTACGTAGGACTCCCGTCGCCGTGAGCCGCCGCTCCAACCCGCCACGCCTCTCCCCAAGCGATCAGATCCCCCATAGCGGAATTTGGAAAAATTTCGAACCCTGGACACTCGAAAACCTCAACGGTTCCACCTTTCCCAGCAGTAGGTTAAAGAACCACCCACAAAAAACTGTTGCGTGCAGCGCATCCTGCTGGGCTGGCACCGCCAAAGTCCCCAATTTTCAGGGAAACAGAATCTCCATCCGAGAAAGGCGAAGGATCACATCCCTTCATGAGAAATGCGGGCTAGGGGTGACGCCAGGAAAGCTTTGTTAATAGGTTCTGGTTGATCTCGGCTTTAGATCAGCAGTGCCTGGTGGCATCCTTACTGTCCGTTTGCGGCACGCAGGTCAGCAATCTCGCGTCGCAGTGTTTCCACCTTCCGGTAAAGCTCCAGCGCCTTGTCGTCAAAGACCCATTTTGATTCGTTTGCTGCCTCCATCGCTTGAATGTAGGTCTTCTCTAAGTCGACGAGTTCCGGAACTTCTTTTGCAAGGGTACCGAGTTCACTCATTGCAGCGTTAATTTTCTTTTGGATTTCTGCTTTTTGTGCGTAATCCCCGGACTGAATGGCAGTTGCGAGTTTCTCCTGCAGTTCATCGATCACTGCATTTTTTGCGGCGAGTGCTGGGTGCGCGCGCTTTGCCTGATGAAACTCAATCCCCAAGTTTTCGGCCTTTTTTTTCAGCTCATCCGAAGGTTCTGCCGCCTCCATGTCTTTTGTGTAGTCTTTGAAGGATTTGTCCGCTGCCTGCCACTTATAGTAAAGTTCGCGATACTCCGTAGCGTAGTCTGCGCTAAGCACGGTTGTAGCAACGGCAAAAATGAGTGCAAAGATGTTTCGAGAGATCGTTTTCATGCGTTGAGTTTTGATACAGCAAAGAGATGCTGAATCATGGATTGTCAACCCCACGGCATGAACCGACGACATCGGTAACACTTTTTACAAACTCGGCGGATGGCCTGGAGCGAACCGGCAGCACACACTGAGGTGGTCGGATGTTTTGGAAAGATTCAAAGGCAATCGGTTTTCCAGCGAATTCAGAAAGTGAGCCTAGATTTGCGATTATTCGAAAAATTTCCAGCAAGTTTTGGGTTGGCTTTTACACCCTCAGAGAAGGAAAAATAAGAATTATCTCGGTTAGGCGAGCGAGGAAGGGAGAGAAGATACTCTATGAAGGCTGAAGATTTAGATAAAATTTTTGATGACGGCGAAGTGGACATGACTGAGCAGGGTATCGATGGCTCCCTTCACACTGGGCCGGTCAATGGCAACGCCATAGGTTTTGTAAACAGGTTCAAGAACATGAAAAAACCTGTTGCGCGCAGCGCATCCTGTTGGCTGGCCCCCAGTCCATCCAGTGAAGCGCAGCGAAACGATGTTCCAACTCCAGCAACCAATCAGCCTTGCCAGGCAAGACCAATATTGAAAGAACCATACCCAGACATTCACTAACCATAAGGTGTCAACTTTTGATCAGGACGAGAAAAACCTATCGCCCATAACCTATAACCACCCAAGCTAACACCGTTCGTCCTAAAGGACTCTTTTGATCCGGCTTCGCCGGAGCAGGATACACGTTGTCCCTTCGTGCAGCAGGTTAACAATACCATTATTGTTTAAACAACTGAATCCCATAACATCGGCTGGCGAATGCCAGCCTATAAGGCCTATGGCCACATAACGCTGTTACACAGCGCCAAAAAGGGTTTGTTTCCCCGACTCGTCGGGGTTTTTACAGCTCCGTGCCGAACAGTGTTTTGTCAAATCATGGGTTCAGTATCTCAACCAATCATTCGTATTGGAATCTCGAACTGCAACAACGCTCCGAATTCTCCCGAATTCAGCTACGCTCGATTGGGAGACTTGGGAGTACCAGTGGCTTGATGATGAGACGCGAGCTGGAAGCTCCCGCTACGATTTGCAACTTTCGTGCGAAAAATCTGCTCTTCCATTCAGGCATCGCCGCAAACTCCCCTAAGCCAGAGACGAATCTGATTGGCCTGCCTTTGGATCATCTGCGGGTCGCGATAGGCATGACCCAGCACGGCCACTCCTTCTGCCATTGCCAGGAGTTGCTCGGCGTGAATGAGCGCATCTTCTGGCGTCATGAATGAAGAGAATCGAGCAGTCATCCAGCGCAGAAGGAAATCAAAGCTGTCCCGCACTTCAGCCTGCAACTCCACGTTGCCCTTGCCGAGCTCATCGCAAAGGGTTCCGATCGGACAGCCGTATGCTGCCAGTTCGGCGGCGGCGGATTCCATCATTGCAATGACCCGTTCCAGACAGTCGTAAGCTTTGCCACATTCGAGCGACCATGCTTCGATTTGAGATCGAATCTGGTCGGTCTTTAAGGTGGCAACTGCACTCATCAACTCAGATTTGCTCTTGAAATAATACGACAGATGTCCCTTTTGGATTCCCAGTTTCTTCGCCACATCACTCAGCGATGTAGCCGCATATCCTTGCTCGTAGATCAATTCCCGGGCGACCTCCACGATGCGAGTTCGATTCAACTGGCTTTTATCTGTCATGCTCCTGTCCGCAAATGCCCATTGTTTAGAATGTTCAATCGCTCTTCGATCAACGACAAAGGCACATGGTCTCCGACATCCTTTCCATAATAGACTAAATCGATAATGCCAGATGGAGCGATAAGGAAATCTGCAGGCATGCGATGAAGCGGTCCCTCAACAGCACCTGGAAGATATCCACCTCTAAACGCTCTCAACACCTGCCCCAAACGCGCGAAGGCGGCTTTTGCAGCTCCGCTCCAGCTGGTTTCAACGCTCCATTCACGATAGTGGATCATTTCGGGATCTGCAATGATTGGGAAAGGCGCATCCTGACGTCCGACGTACCGCGCAATGGCCGATGCGGGCGACTGAAACACCGCAATGATGGAGAGTCCTTGGTCTGACAATCTTTCGTGCGAAGAAATGAGTTCCGCCATTCTCATGTTACAAAGCGGGCACGATGCATAGCGATAGAAACTCAGCAATACAACTCGACCCTGATATGCGCTTAACGAAATAGGCTGGCCGAGAAAATCAAGCGATTCGAGCTTCGGAGCGCTGGTGTTGGCAACAAGACGTGACATGGTCAGATCGCCTCCTTGGGTAGCGGTTTGAACATGCGCATCTTCTCGCTACTTCTCGATTTCATTTCCTGCATTTGCAGATCAATCGTCTCTTTCCAGTGACATTGCGGTTGATAGCCCAACAATGCTGCAGCGCGCTGATGGGTGAGCTGGCGCGGTGTGATCAGATGCACAAGGCTACGGGTCAGCAGCGGATCGCCGGGCAGGATCGAGTGAACTTGCTCCATCAGCCATGCAAACGCATACGCCACTGGATAGGAGACATTCACCATCGGAAGCGGAACCGCATGCTGCTCATGCAGGTATTCGACAACCTCACGCATCAGGGGAATCTCGGGTCCAACAATGTTGAAGCTTTCAAAGTTACCCAGTTTGCTCGATTGAGTGGCAGCAGCAAAGGCCGCAGCGATATCCCGTCCATCCACCAACGGCAAGGGCGCCATGCCCCGGCCCACCCAAGGCACTAACCTCGCGCGCAGCTTGGGTACAAGGATGGGAAGAATTCCCAGACTGTAGCGCCGCCCCACAAAGAATCCCAATCGCATCACAACCCCCTGAAATGCAGCATCGCTCAACGCACGCAAGCGGTTCTCAATTTTCACCACATTGGCCTCATGAGGCCAAAATTTTCGCTCCACTCCCAATTGCATGGCATCATCAGCCAATGCACTGGGTGCTGCGGTCAGTGTGCTCGCAAAATGAAACCGTTTCACACCAGCCCTCTTTGCTGCCTCCAGCAATGCAAGCGAAGGATTCAGAAACAACTCCCGTGATTCGCACTGATGCCCCCATAGTGCAGACCAGGCCGCAGCATGAACGACTTGATCGATCCCTTCCACCACATGATTGACATAAGCAGCATCCCGAAGGTCCCCCACCCGCACTGCTGATCGAAATGCCGGCAATAGTCTCGAAGGATTTCGGCAGGCGGCGATCACCTCAATCCCTGGAATTTTCGCAAGCGATTCGAGAACATGACTGCCCACAAATCCATTGGCTCCTGTAACAAGTATTTTCATTACCAATGCACTTCACCCTATATTTGACGTTCGTCAAATTATATTTTAACTTTCGTCCAATTCCTTACCTTCAATTCAAGCAATGCGGCAAACCCATGGAACATCGGGGCGTTGTCGGAAGTTGGCTTTGCAGACGATACCGCCATCTCTCAAGGAACCGAATTCCAGTGAAATTTTGAAAAAGCATGCAATTGCATGTTTTTTCTGACAGAGATGAATCCGAACCCAAACACCCCCCAAAACCCCAGTCATCGCTTCATCACGATTGTTCCCCTACAACCATGAATCCATCCAAAAGACCCAGACTCCTGCACGCTCTGCTGCTGACCGCTCTTCTCGCCTGCAACGCCTGGGGCATGACGCCAAAAACAGAATCCCTGGACGATTACCACACACGCCTGAACTGGTTCGCACAGGCCCAATACGGCATGTTCATTCACTTCGGACTTTATTCGCAGTTGGGCGGCGAATGGAAGGGCGAGCAGGTGGGTGGGTATTCCGAGTGGATCCAGGCCCACAAGAGCATTCCGCGCGAAGTTTATGCGGATCTCATCAAAGGGTTTAATCCGACTGCATTTGATGCCGATTTCATCGTGCAAACGGCAAAACAGGCAGGCATGACCTATTTGGTCATCACCGCCAAACACCATGAAGGCTTCTGCCTTTGGGACAGTGAATACACCGAATTTGACGTTGCCAACTCACCGTTCGCACGTCGCGATATTCTCGCCGAACTCAGGAAGGCGTGCAAGCAGCATGGCATCAGGTTCGGTCTCTACTACAGCATTATCGACTGGCATCATGCTTCCCAAGCACCACGAATGGCGCAAACAGATGCGTTTCAGCGCTGGGGCCAAACAGTCATGCTCGACGGGAAGAAGCAGGACTACATCACCTACCAGACCCAGCAGGTTCTCGAGCTGATCAAGCGATACGACCCTGCGATCCTCTGGTTTGACGGTGACTGGACTGACTGGTGGACCATGCAGGACGGACTCCGACTGTACGCCACCATCCGCAAAGCGTCTCCCGACATCATCGTCAACAACCGGGTGGCAAAGCGGGACCACTTTCAGCTGGACTACGTAACCCAGGAGCAGATGCATTTTGAGGACAGCTTTCCCCGGCACTGGGAAGCCTGTTATACCCTGAACGAGTCATGGGGACACAAAAAACATGACCATGAGTGGAAGCGTGCGGAAACGGTCTATGCAAAACTGAAGGACATCAACCAGAAGGGCGGCAACCTGCTATTGAATGTCGGTCCCGATGGGAACGGCCAGGTGCAACCGGAAGCCATCAGCGTGCTGAGAGAGGTCGGGGAAATGCTTCGCTCCCACCCGATCCAAAAGCATGTTCCCACAACCGTAAACCCATGAAATATATAATCCTGTTGCGAGGTATCAATGTCGGCGGACATAAAAAAGTGCAAATGGCAAAGCTGCGCGAAGTGCTGACGCAAGCTGGATATTCCGGCGTGAAAACACTGCTGGCTTCCGGCAATGTCGTGCTTGAAAGCCCCGAAGAAAGCATTAGCCACCTGGAAAACAGGATTTCTGCCCTGTTAGAAACGGCATTCGGCTTTTCCATTCCGGTGCTGGTGAGGATGGGAGAGGACATCCTCAACATTATTCGCGAAGATCCCTTCAAAGACATCGAGGTCCACAAAGACATCCGTCTTTATGTCACTTTTTTAAGAAATGAACCCGAAACCCCGATTGAAGCGCCCTGGGCGTCGGCAGATGGTTCATACCGGATTTTAGCCGTCAAGGATCGCATGCTACTGAGTGTGTTGGATATTTCGGTGAAAAAGACAGTCGACGCGATGCAGGAGGAGGGAAAAGCACTGGGCAAGGAGATCACCACCCGCAACTGGAATACCGTGATAAAAATCGGGAAGCTATTGCAATAAAGTCCACCCCCTGCACCCGTCGCCGTCGATCAGCTTTTCGGCCTAAAACTGAACCGATGCGGATAACCTCAGCGAGCGGCCAGCCTCTGGCAAGCCTGCCACCCGTTGCAACTGACTATTGTAACCAGCCGTTGCCTGATCGACATAATACTCTTCAAACAGGTTACTCACAGCCACTACTCCGAGAGGGAGAATGACAACTCCGAGAATGAGCAAATCACTTGTGAGAAAAACTCCCTATATGCAGAGAGACACCCGCAAAGCAGACTGATTGTCATCACGCGCTGAGATTGAATTGAATCTGCTCGGTAGGTGCCTGGAAGCCAGAGTGGTATAAGAACCCCTGAAAGCGGGGATCCGAAAAAAACCGCACCAGCACACGGTAATCAAAATGCCATTCGATGAGGTCGTGGTGGGTGATGAAAGGCAGCCGCTTTTTTTGAAGCTGCTGAGTCAATTCGTTGGTCTCAAGCTCCAGCGGGAAACACTGATCCCAGCGGTAGTTTTTTACGACCTGCTGCCCCTTATAGGGACGCCAAATATCCACAAGAGGGAGGTGACTGAGGTCATCCCGATTAACCCCAAGCTGGAACTGATCGGCGATGCGTTGGACATAGTGGTTTTGGAAGTTTCTACGTTCCACGAGGATGAAGACTCGGCTCATGTCCATGATGAACTCGTAAGGAAGCCAGAGCTTGTTTCGTTTCTGGTGGGAGGTCGGAAACAGGGCAACTGGACGGTAAAAACCGAAACAGGCATCCCCGCTGTTTTTGAGAAAAAGCATGAATTCGGTGTTCATGATGCTCAGCATGAATACTGAACAAACGTTTATCAATCTAAAAATACCGGGCCGATTGAAAATGGTCTCAGTACCGCGCTCTACAGTATGTGCAACTTGCAGGAGCTTCTTCTCCGCCTTTCTCCTTGATCCGCCTTGGGCGTGCATTACGATGCGCCCATGAAGACCACGACCCCACCCCTTCAACGTCTCACATTGGCCGGAATCAGCCTGATCGCCTTTGCACTCCCGGCCTTACAAGCCGACCCAGTGCAACTGGAGGTCCGCTCACCCAACGAACTGCTGCACGTCACGCTCACCCTCGACACCGAACTCCAGTGGTCGGTGCGCCATGGCGATACTGTGGTGCTGCAGCCCAGCGTGATGGCCATGACCCTTTCAACCGGGGAGATCCTCGGCTACCAGCCCGCGCTCAAGCATCACGAGATGCGCACCATTGATGAACGCTTTAAGACACCTTTCTATCGCAAGGCAGAAGTTCACGATCATTGCCATGAACTGACCGTGCATGTTGAAGGGGACTACGGCATCCAAATTCGCGTCTACGATGACGCCGTTGCCTACCGTTTCGTCACCACCCGCGCGGAAGTCCTGCAGATTCGCGATGAAACCGTTCAGTTCCGATTCGACAAGGACTATCCGGTGCGCATTCCCTACGCCAATGACTACCGGGACGGCACACCCTTCGTCTCCTCCTTCGAAGCCTACTATGACGAACAGGCGCTCTCCGAATTTCACACCAATGCTTATGCCCTGCTTCCCATGATGGTGGAACTCGATCATGGCAAAAAAGCTGTGTTGCTCGAGGCGAATCTCGAGGACTACCCAGGACTCTACCTGCAACCCGGAAACGCCAACCACTGCCTCCAAGGGGCGTTTGCCCGTATTCCCGAAGCTGTGCGTTTTGGCGGATACCAGACCATGAACCTCATTCCGACCCAACGCAGCGAGTACATCGCGGAAACCCAGGGTGCACGCGAGTTTCCCTGGCGCGTTATCGCCATCAGCACAGACGACTCGGAATTGCTCAACAACGACATCGCACAAAAACTCGCCGCACCCAGCCGGGTGAGTGACACCTCTTGGATTGTTCCCGGTCAATCCACCTGGGACTGGTGGAACGACTGGACCCTGCGCGATGTGGACTTCGAGGCGGGCCAAAATACAGCCACCTACCTGCATCACATTGACTTTGCCGCTGAGTTTGGAGTGCGTTACATCACCATCGACTGGGGGTGGACCGACATCAACGATCTTCATCAGCGCAATGCCGAGGTGGATCTGCAAACGATTGTGGACTATGGGGCCAGCAAAGGGGTCGGCGTCATCGTCTGGGCATCCTGGCGAGCCGTTCTCGACGCGATGGACACCATTTTTGAGGATCTGCAGCAGATTGGAGTAAAGGGCATGAAGATCGACTTCATCGACCGCGATGATCAGGTTGCAGTGGCCTCAGTCTATGCCATCGCCGAGCGCGCAGCCGAACACCAGCTCCTCGTCAACTATCACGGCATGTACAAACCATCCGGACTCCAGCGCACCTACCCAAACGTCATCAACTACGAAGGCGTAAAAGGGCTTGAAAACGAAAAATGGGCCGACGCCGATGCGCCACGTAATGCAGTGACCATTCCTTTCCTGCGCATGCTTTCGGGTCCGATGGACTACACTCCCGGTGCCATGCACAACGTCGTGCAGTCGCGCTTCAGCCCGATCAATGATGCTCCCATGAGCAAGGGTACACGCGCGCACCAGGCCGCGATGTATGTGCTCTACGATGCACCGCTGCAAATGCTGGCCGACAGCCCCTCCCGTTACCGGGCAGAACCAGAGTTCACCCGCTTGATCACGCAGCTGCCCACGACCTACGACCAATCCATTGCACTGCACGGTCAGGTCGGCGAATACCTCGCAATGGCAAAACAGAAAGACGGTGTCTGGTATGTGGCTTCCATGACCAACTGGACGGCTCGGGATCTAAAAATCGATCTCTCCTTCCTCGGTGAAGGCAGTTGGCAGGCAACCGTGCTTGAGGATGGTGTCAATGCCCACAAGGAGGCCACCGATCACCGCATCGTGCAAACGGAGGTGGACAACTCCCAATCCCTCACCGCCAGCATGGCAGGAGGCGGCGGTTGGGTGGCGATTCTGACGCCTCATCACCCCTGAACCCATTCTGCCCCTTCACGTCCCGGAAGTGCCACTGGAATCGATACTGAGCAGTGCGTCCAGATGCCGCTGGTATTTTGCGCGAACCTCAACGGACTGGGTCTGAGAAATGGCGTATTCCAACTCCTTCTGTCCTTCACGGATTGAGCCAGATTCGATCAGGCAACGCGCTTTCAGGAAATGGAACAGATGATAATCGGGCAGCAGTTGGATCGCACGATGCAAATGCCGCCGCGACTGACTCCACTGCCCCGCATCAAAAAGCAGTTCTGCAATGCAATTGCACCTCATTTGAACATGGACATTTTTCCACCGATGCCGTTTTGAATAAACCCCATGGACGCAATTCTCTCGCAAATGCAGCAAACCTCGTGGCTGGAGTGGTTGGGCACTCTGACCGGATTGGCTGCAGTGGTGCTCAGTATCCGCGAACGCGTACTGGCATGGCCACTTTTTGTCAGCTGTTATGCGCTCTACGTGGTGCTCAGTTGGCAGGCCTCGCTGCCAGCGGCAATGGCATTGAACGCTCTGTTCATCCCGATCTCACTATACGGCTGGTGGAGCTGGCAGCGCGGGCGTCAGCAATCCGCATGCGGGCAGGAAGCATTGTCCATTTCCCGCATGCCCGGGAAAATCCGAAACCTGGCAGTGATCAGCATTGCAGGTGCAACCCTCCTGCTCGGGTGGGTCAACCAACGCTGGATCGGGGGGGCTCTGCCCTATCTCGATGCCTTCGCCACCATCAGTTCGCTGGCGGCCCAGTGGATGCTCAGTCGCAAGTGGGTGGAAAACTGGATCGCGTGGATCCTCGCCGATCTCGCCTTTGCCCTGCTGTGGGGACTGCAGGGTTACGCGGTGACCGTCATCATGTTTGCAGTCTTTACCCTACTTGCCATCTGCGGGTGGTGCAGCTGGTACCGAACCCAGGCAAAGCCATGAGTTCAACCGACCCCCAACGCATTGTCATTATCGGAGCCGAATGCACCGGCAAAACCACACTGACCCGCGCCATTGCCGGGCAGCTTGCAGAACCGTGGTCCCACGAATATGTGCGCGAGTATGTCGATACCGTGAAGCGTGCGCTTCGCGCCGATGATCTCGACGCAATCGCCAGAGGGCAGCTGAAATGCGAAGATACCGCAGCAGCCAGTGCCTACCTGTACGTGCTTCACGACACCAACCTGCTCTCGTCCATTCTCTATGCAGAACACTACTTTGACACCCATATTCCCTGGGTCGACGAGGTGTTTGCACGACGCCGCTACCACCACTACTTCCTTTGCGAGCCGGATTTCCCCTGGCTGGCCGACCCTGGTCAGCGTGAGAGTCCTGAAGAACGCGCGCGGCTGCAAGGATGCTTCGAATCGATCCTGCATCGATATGACATCCCCTTCGTTCGCCTCAGTGGTTCGCTCGAAGAGCGCAGCGTCCGGGTAATGCAGTCGCTTCAACCGAAGTCCTGAATTGATATTCTATAGTAAGACCCAAATCAGCATAGCCGAGAACTCTGCGAATTTGATACTACTGCTCTGTCTGAGTCTGCCACACCCCAGACTCAGCACCCAACGACCATTGACGCGCCATTTTATGGCAAGCCACACCTGCTCCCCATCGGAAATTTTCACAGCGTGAAAGCCCCATTGAGCACACATTTCAAAAAACACCAACCCTACGACACGACATGCAATTCGGACACTTTGATGATGCCAACCGGGAATATGTAATTGATCGCCCGGACACCCCTCGTTCCTGGACCAACTATCTCGGTTCCACCGAATACGGAGCGATCATCTCCAACAATGCCGGTGGCTACAGTTTTTTCCGCAGTGCAGCCGATGGCCGCTTCACGCGCATGCGCTTCAACAGCGTGCCGATGGATCAGCCCGGCCGTTACTTCTACCTGCGCGATGCGGATAGTGGCGATTTCTGGTCGAGTTCCTGGCAACCCGTCGGCAAGCCGCTCGATACCTACCAATCGACTTGTCGCCATGGCACCGCTTACACCACCATCGATTCCAACTACAGCGATATCCGCACCGAATCCCTCTACTTTGTTCCCCTCGGTCAAGCCTTTGAATACTGGAAGCTCAAGGTGACCAACACAGGTAATCGCCCGCGCAGGCTGTCCGTGTTCACCTATGTCGAATTCGCCAATTTCTGGAACCACGATCAGGATCTCGTCAACCTGCAATACAGTCAGTACATCGGCAAGGCGGTCTTCAAGGACGGCCTCGTTCAGATGGCGGTCAATGACAATCTCGAGCGCGACTGGCGCGACGCGGTGGGTGAAAACAACGCACAGCTCAGCTGGATGACCCTGTTGGGTTCTCCTGTTTCCGGATACGATCTCAGTCGCGAAACCTTCATCGGACCCTACGGTTCCTACGCCAAACCCGACGTCGTAGCATCCGGGGCGTCCACGCAATCCACCACCTATGGTGACAACTCCTGTGGCGCGCTGCGCACCGAAGTCGAACTCGCGCCCGGCGAGTCCCGCGAGCTGCTGGTGATGCTCGGCGTGGGCGATGCGTTCATCGAAGGCAAAGCGGCCATCGCAGAGTTTGGCAAGCTCGAGCAGGTCGATGCCGAGCTGGAAAAAGTGAAGCAGTTCTGGCACTCCCGCCTGAACAGTCTCTCCTGCAAAACACCCGACCCTGAATTCGATTCCATGGTCAATGTGTGGAATGCCTACAATTGCCTGATCACTTACGCATGGTCCCGCGCGGCTTCCTTTGTCTACAATGGGGAGCGCAATGGTCTCGGATTCCGCGACACGGTGCAGGACATCCTGGCTGTGCTTCCGGCCATTCCGGAAGAAGCGGGAGCGCGACTTGAACTCATGCTATCCGGTCAGTTCTCCAATGGTGGCGCGCTGCCCGTAGTCAAACCGTTTGAGCACAAACCGGGCACGATCCCGGAGATCCCGGCGGGCGAGTTCCGCTCGGATGACTGTCTCTGGTTCTTCAATACCGTCCCGGCCTATGTTGCTGAAACCGGCGATCTCGATTTTTACCACAAGGTCATCCCCTATGCAGACAAGGGTGAAGCGACCGTGATGCAGCACCTGCGCCGCGCACTCGAGTTCAACATCGAACGCTCCGGCGCCAACGCACTGCCCTGCGGTCTGGCGGCCGACTGGAATGACTGCCTCAAGCTTGGGTATCGCGGAGAGTCCCTGTTTGTTGCCTTTCAGGTGCGCTTGGGACTCGGTGTCTATGCCGAGATTGCCGAACGCATCGGGCAACCCGAAGAAGCGGCCTGGGCACGGTCACAGCGCGACCAACTCGATGTTGCCATTCAGAAGACCTGCTGGAGC
>JBEGIR010000086.1 GCA_040224245.1 Puniceicoccaceae bacterium
GCGAAAGCCCTACGAGTGGAACGATAAAAACCCTACGAGTGGAACGATGAAAACCCGCGAGTGGACGTCTGGAACCCCCTACACCTCCATGCGCGTCCTCTTTCGCCACAATCGGATCAGTCTTCAAATCAGTCGTTATGACTTTAGTCATAACTTTTTCGGAAGTCCTTGACCCCCTTCGAATTGGCCTGAACGCTGGGAGTTAGACCCTGAGGGTGGGAGGTGGGGCTGGCTTTTGTCGGCACCACTTTTCCTGCCCGATTTTGACCCAAACCCGTCTTAATATCATGAAGTTACCCCATCGATTCTTCTGGGCTGTCTGGCCCTGTTGCATTGCCCTCTTCGGGCTGAGCCTTGTTTCCCGTGCGGAGGTGATGCCTCCTTTTGTTTTGGGGGACTCAGCACCGCGCGAGCGAGTGCGACTCGATACAGGCTGGCGCTTCATGAAGTATGCAGACCCTGAGCAGGCGGATGAGCTGATCTACGATGTTCGGCCCAAGGATGTGCGGAACTCCTGGGAGGCCATCGATGCGGATACGCAGCCGACGGAAGCTGAAACTGTCGAAGCAGACACCTTTGTCCTGAAACCCTGGATTCTGCCCTCTGGCAATGCGTTTCTCAACGACCCCGCCGAGCATCACGTTCGACCGGAGGGCAATCCCGGCGGGGATTTTCCGTTTGTGCAGTCGGACTTTGATGACAGTGGATGGAAATCCGTCACACTGCCCCACGACTGGGCGATAGCGGGCCCGTTTTACGAAGGAGGCGATGCTCAGGTTGGTGGTGGCATGGGCAGACTCCCGAGTCCGGGAGTGGCCTGGTATCGCAATCAGTTTTTCCTTTCTGAGCAGGATGCGGGTAAACACGTCTTTCTGGAGGTGGAGGGCGCGATGTCGTATGCGATGGTGTGGCTGAACGGACATCTCGTTGGTGGCTGGCCCTTCGGCTACGCAACCTGGCAGCTGGACTTGACTCCCTATTTGAAGCACGGAGTTCCCAATCAACTGGCGATTCGCCTCGACAATCCTCCCGAATCCTCGCGCTGGTATCCGGGCGGTGGGTTGTACCGCGATGTTTGGTTAGTGAAGACCCAACCCGTGCACGTTGCGCAGTGGGGTCACCAGATCACGACACCTGAGGTTTCTGAAACTGAGGCGGCAGTGCGGGTGCGCACGACGGTGGCAAACCAGTCCGAACAGACCGTGCAGGTATGGGTGCAGACTCAGTTGCACGCAGTCGAGCGGGAGACAGGGCAGACTGGCGCAGCGGTGGCAACGCTCGATGTGCACAAACTGGAGCTTTCAGCAGAGCAGCAGCAGACACTTGAAGGCATGGTTCGGCTCAAAAATCCCAAACTCTGGCATCCGCTTCCCGAGGCGACACCCCACCTGTATGAGGCCGTTACCGAAGTTCGTGTGAACGGGAAACTTGTTGACCGCTATGCCACACGCTTTGGGGTTCGCAAACTCGAGTTTGATCCCGAACATGGGGTGCTGGTGAATGGGAAGCGCATTCCCCTGCGAGGTGTGAATCAGCATCATGATCTTGGAGCGTTGGGAGCGGCGTTCAATTTGCGCGCGGCGCAGCGGCAGCTGGAAATCCTTCGGGACATGGGCTGCAATGCAATTCGCATGGCGCACAACCCGCCAGCACCCGCTTTGCTCGACCTCTGTGATGAGATGGGGTTTTTGGTGTTTAATGAATCCTTCGACGTGTGGGAGCGCAAAAAAGCCGGACTTGATTTTCACCTGATTTTCCCCGACTGGCACGAGCAGGACATGCGTGCGCTCGTCAGGCGTGATCGCAACCATCCGTCCGTTTTCATCTGGAGCACGGGTAATGAAGTGGGGGAACAGTACACCGATGAAGAAGGAGCCGCAGTTGCGGCACGGTTGAAGCAGATCGTGAATGAGGAGGATCCGACGCGACCGACTTCGGCGTCCATGAACTGGGCCAAACCGCACATGCCCTTTCCGCGTGAGATGGATCTCATCAGTCTGAACTACCAGGGCGAGGGCATTCGCCAGGACCCCATGTTTGAAGGAACGGACCGCATCCAAACGCCGCCGATGTATCCTGCCTTTCGCGAGGCGTTTCCAGAAAAAGTGATCGTGAGCAGCGAATCCGCCTCTGCGTTCAGCAGTCGCGGGATATATCTGTTTCCGGTGGCGGAAGGGGTCAGCAGTCCGGTTCGGGATGGCATGGGTGGAGACTCATCGATCCAGCATGTCAGCTCCTATGAACTGTATGCCGTGGATTTTGGTTCGGCAGCGGACAAGGTGTTTGCGAAGCAGGATCAGAATCCCTACGTGGCGGGGGAATTTGTCTGGTCGGGCTGGGACTACCTGGGGGAACCGACGCCGTATTACCTGTCGCGCAGCTCCTACTGCGGCATCATCGATCTCGCCGGATTTCCCAAAGACCGCTACTACCTGTATCAGTCGCGTTGGCGTCCGGATGAACCCATGGCGCACATCCTGCCGCACTGGAACTGGCCGGAACGCGTGGGCAAGGTCACCCCTGTACACGTTTTTACCTCGGGAGATGAAGCGGAGTTGTTTCTGAACGGACGCTCACTCGGGCGGAAATCGAAGGGTGAGTATGAGTACCGTCTGCGCTGGGATGATGTGGTCTATGAACCTGGAAAACTTGAAGTCGTCGCCTATCAGCACGGAAAGCGTTGGGCGACGAGTGCTGTGGAAACCACTGGCCCAGCTGAGACACTGGTGCTGGAGGCGGATCGCGACGTGATTGCAGCTGATGGTCGTGACCTCAGTTTCATCGCGCTCAAAGTGGTCGACGCTGAGGGTCGGTTTGTTGCGACTTCCACTCCAAAGATTACGTTTTCAATCGAGGGACCCGGTGCGATCATCGCCACCGACAATGGTGATCCGACGGACATGCAGCCTTTTCCCTCACACGTGCGCCGTGCCTTCAGCGGTCGCTGCCTGGTCATTGTGAGTGGAAAGGCGGGCGAAACGGGAACCTTGCGAGTACACGCCGAAGCTGCAGGCATGCCGCGCACGACGGTCGAGATACAGACCCGCATTGTGAGCGAACGCGACTGAGCGATGCCTCAGACAGGTAGGCGATACCCATTCTTGTTAAAAGCACTGATCATCAATCACGTTTATTCGATCTCGATGATGCCTCGCTTCACCGCCAGCAGCACCGCTTGCGTGCGGTCAGCGACGCCGAGCTTGGAGAGGATGCTGGTGAGGTGCACTTTGACGGTGCCCTCGACCAGGTTTAACTCCGCACCGATTTCCTTGTTGCTCATGCCCTTGGCGACGCAGGCGAGCACCTCCATCTCGCGTGGAGTGAGGTTGGTGGCGGCGCGAAATCCAATGCGCGCGCTCACTTCGGGCGGCATGAAAGTCTCACCCCTGTGCACGATGCGAATGGCCTCGAGCAATTGATCGAGTGGCATATCCTTTGCCACAAACCCGGATGCTCCTGCCCGGAATGCGGAGTAGATCTCCTCGCCTCCGGCAAAGTTACTGTAGACCAGAATGCGGCAGTGTTTGTTCAGCTCGTTCAGCTTGCGAATGGTCTGCAGTCCGCCAAGTTGCGGCATGCGCAGGTCGAGGATGACGACATCGGGGCGGTGGGTTTGATAGGCTTCGATTGCCTCCATTCCGTTTTCGGATTCGGCAATAACCTTTAGGTCGGGTTCGCCGGAAATCGCGCTTACCAGACCCATACGCATGACGATGTGATCGTCGACGAGAAGGATGGAGATGCATGGATTCGAATTCATGATGTGGAATGCATGGAAGAAGATTCAGAAGGGCGTGCGAGGAACATGCGGATGCAAGTGCCGCGCCCGGGTTCACTTTCAATGTCAAGTTGAGCCCCGATGGATTTGGCGCGATTGCGCATGCCTCGCAGACCAAAATGCCGGGACTGGTCAAAATAGGATGTTGAATCAAATCCGACACCATCATCACGGATGTTCAGGTGCAGCCCATCGGACTCATAACACAGGTGGAGTAGAATGCGGGCAGGTTTGGCGTGGCGAACCGCATTGGTCATGC